>JBDNJH010000238.1:0-3072 GCA_041687875.1 Flavobacteriales bacterium
AGTTGCCTATGGCAAGCAGTAGCCAAACGGTAAAAGATAACTTTGCCAAAAATGAGTTTAGCGTTACCCGCCAAATACACTATAACATAGACAACCCTCGCGAGGAAATAGACATGGTGGTATTTGTCAATGGTTTGGCCATTGCAACGCTGGAACTCAAAAACCAATGGACAGGACAAAATGCCAAAGTACATGGGATTAAACAATACAAATACGACCGAGATATCCGTCAGCCCTTACTCAATTTTGGCCGTGCCATTGTTCACTTTGCCGTAGATACTGATGAAGTATATATGTGTACCAAATTGGATGGCAGCAAGTCCTTCTTTTTGCCGTTCAACAAAGGGCATAACAACGGCAAAGGCAATCCACCCAATCCTTTTGGGCATAAATCGGCTTATCTCTGGGAGGAAGTGTTTACCCGAGATAGTTTAGCCAACATCATTCAGCATTTTGTGCGTTTTGATGGCAAAGCCACAGATGCATTAAGCAAGCGCACCTTATTTTTCCCGCGTTACCATCAAATGGATGTAGTGCGTAAAATACTCGACCATGCCTCTAAAAATGGCGTTGGTCACACCTATTTGATTCAGCATTCTGCCGGTTCGGGAAAATCCAATTCCATTACCTGGGCAGGTTATCAATTGATAGAAACCTATCCTGAAAGAGAAGGGCTGCCTGGTTCAAAAGGCATTCAAAATCCCTTGTTTGATTCCGTGATCGTTGTAACCGACAGAAGATTGTTAGACAAACAGCTTCGAGAGAACATCAAGGAATTTTCAGAAGTAAAAAATATTGTCGCCCCTGCTTTTTCATCCAAAGATTTAAAAGAGAGTTTGGAGCAAGGCAAAAAAATCATCATCACCACCGTTCAAAAATTCCCATTCATTGTAGATGGCATTGCCGATTTGAGCGACAAACGATTTGCCGTTATCATTGATGAAGCGCACAGTTCTCAAAGCGGAACAGCAGCAGGAAAGATGAACCAAGCCATGGGCATGGGGCAAAACGAAGAACCCTTCGACACCGCTCAGGACAAGGAGGAAGAAGATGCTCAGGATAAAATATTAAAAGCCATGCAAGCCCGAAAAATGAAGGGCAATGCATCTTATCTGGCTTTCACCGCAACTCCAAAAAATGCAACCTTAGAACGCTTTGGCAGCAAACAGGAAGACGGTTCTTTCAAGCCCTTCCATTTGTACTCCATGAAACAAGCCATTGAAGAAGGCTTTATTTTAGATGTATTAGCAAACTATACTACCTACAAAAGCTATTACGAAATTGAAAAGTCCATTCAGGACAATCCCCTTTTCGATACTAAAAAAGCACAGAAGAAATTGCGTGCTTATGTAGAGCGTGATAAACGCACCATTGCCACCAAAGCTGAAATTATGATGGAGCATTTTATTAGTAAAGTGTACAACACCAAAAAGCTGAAAGGAAAAGCCAAAGGCATGGTGGTCACTCAAAATATTGAGTCAGCTATTCGTTATTACCTTTCCATCAAACGCATTTTAGCAGAAAAGGGAAATCCGTTTAAAATAGCTGTAGCATTTTCAGGAAAGAAAACTGTAGATGGTGCAGAATACACCGAAGGAGAATTAAATGGTTTTGCCGAGAAAGATACACGCGACAAATTTGATTCAGATGAATATCGTCTATTGGTAGTCGCTAACAAATACCTCACAGGATTTGACCAGCCCAAGCTTTGCACCATGTATGTCGATAAGAAACTACAAGGCGTAATGGCTGTTCAGGCATTGAGTAGATTGAATCGTTCTGCGGATAAACTGGGTAAGAAAACCGAAGACTTGTTCATCTTAGATTTCTTCAATCAGGTAGATGACATCAAAACTTCTTTTGACCCTTTTTACACTTCTACTTCATTAAGTAGAGCAACAGACATAAATGTGCTACACGAATTGAAAGGCACTTTAGACGAAGCTGCTGTGTACGAATGGGCAGAAGTAGAATCGTTTGTAGAAAAATATTTTGAAGGCGTAGATGCCCAACAACTCAGTCCTATTATTGATACTGCTGCCAATCGTTTCAATCAGGAACTGGAATTAGAAGATGATGAAAAAGCCGACTTTAAGATTAAAGCGAAGCAGTTTGTGAAAATCTACGGTCAAATGGCTTCTATTATGCCTTATGGAGTGTTGGAATGGGAAAAACTCTTTTGGTTCTTGAAATTCCTTGTTCCAAAGTTGATTGTAAGGACCAAAGAAGATGAACTGATTGATGAATTGTTGGAATCGGTTGATTTATCAACTTATGGCTTAGAACGCACAACACTCAATCATGCCATTGGTCTAGATGACTCTTCTAGCGAATTAGATCCTCAGAACCCGAATCCAAGAGGTGCTCATGGTGGCGAAGAAGAAAAAGACCCACTAGATGAAATCATCAGGACATTTAATGAAAGATGGTTTCATGGTTGGGATGCCACACCGGAAGACCAACGGGTGAAATTTGTGACTTTGAGTAAGCACATTCAAGCACACCCGGACTATCAATCAAAAGTAGCCAACAACAAGGACACTCAGAACAGAGATTTGGCATTTAAGAAAATACTAGATGACGTCATGGGCCAACAAAGGAAGAAAGAGTTGGATTTGTATAAACTATACGCAAAAGACGATTCATTTTACCAAGCCTTTTTTGACACCATGAAACGAATGATAGATAATCCGAATTTAGGACAAACAAAATAATGAAACAGCCCACAGCATCCATACAATTACTCACCGTTGTATTATTGTTTTATGGTGTTCGTGAATGCTTCGCATTTGCCAAGTAGCTCAAAGCCAACAGCACGAGCCAAAACTTGTCAAAGAGTATGTCTGCCCCAACGCTGAAAAACGAAATGAAAATGAAAAACGGCATAATAACTAAGCATTCTGAAGGCTGGAACAGCCTAGTCTGAATGCAGTGTGTGTGCCCAGCATGGGCATCTGGTATCGAAGATATCAAATTATTCCAGAGGGTGAAAGTCCCTTATGTGCGGGGGTAAAGCCCCGAAGCATTAGCAAGTCGCAAGGTGGTTTGTTGTGAGACATGCACTGAAGCCCG
>JBDNJH010000239.1:0-16714 GCA_041687875.1 Flavobacteriales bacterium
ACTTTACCTAGCACTACGCTGCCAAGAATAATAGCTAGAGCCAATAGCCATTCGCCAATTGTATTCCAATAAAACTCTTTGTACAGAAAATCCATTTTTTTTTGAATGCGAAGCGGTCGATAGTCCAAAGACCATTGTCCATGGACTATCGACTTTTAAAATCAATTCAACTTGGCAAGTGCAGCCAATGCCTTATCGTAATCAGGTTCGTAAGTGATGTCTTCTACCAACTCCACATAATGAATCTTGTTTTCTTTATCAAGCACAAAAACGGCACGGGCTAAAAGATTTTTTAGCGGACTGTTCACCATTTCCAAGTTGTATTCGTTGGAGAAATCTCCGTAACGGAAATCCGAAACGGCTTTCACGTTTTCAATTCCTTCTGCTGCGCAGAATCTTTTTAAAGCGAATGGAAGATCTTTGGTAACCGCAAGGCAAACCACGTTTTCCATTTTACTTACAGACTCATTGAACTTCTTGGTTTCCATCGCACAAATACCTGTGTCTACACTTGGCATTGATAGGATAATCTTATTCAAACCTTCTAGGTCGTAAAGACTTTTCTCGTTCATATCGGCCTGTACGTATGTAAAATCGGGAGCAATTTCGCCCACTTCAGGAATGTATCCTTTCAACAATACGAGACTGCCTTTTAGCTTAACTGTTTCTTTTCCTTCTGACATGAATTGTGTTTTTTAATTAAGCGCGAAATTAGAAATTTGATATGAACCGATCAGGTGTATATTCGTATCTCTTAACCAAGAAACCATGAAATTCTTAAAGGCCTTTTTGGTCGTTCTCCTATTAATAGTTTCGGTGCTGCTGCTTATTGGTGTGTTTGTGCCAGAGGTAGACGACCAGTTTGAAATCAAAATTGACCGCCCAGTTATTCAGGTTTATGCAGCAATGGCCAACCTCCAACGCGCTCCAGAATGGGTTGTTGGATTAGATAGTGTTGTACAAGTCAGTGGGTTTCTTGCCATGCCGGGAAGCACGTTTAAACTGTATTATTCTGGTAAAGAGACCAGCACTGTGTACGAAATGGAAGTGACCGAAATGGTGCCGTTGGAGTCTGTAAAATTCAAGTTGACTAATGATGAATTTGAGTTCGATGTATCGGTAAACTACGAGCGTGATGGTTTGTCAACTGACCTTGATGTTTATGTTCAAATGAAGGGTAAAGGACTGCTATCGCGGTCGTTTTTGCCTTTGATGAAAACAGCAATTATGGATGTTGGCAAAGAGAACTTTGAAGCACTGAAAAAACTTCAAGAAAGTTAAGTGAAGGTGTTATATGTTGGTTCGGGTGCGGTCAATATGTGTTTGGCAGGTTGGATGCACGCAGGTTTAAGGAGTACTTCGTTCTTGGTTCGAACGGCAGATAATGAACTTGTTCAAAGTCAATCGTTTAAGTGTAGGCTTCCTGGAAACAAAAATGAACGCGTTTATCCGTGCAAGGCATTTGCCACGCTCGAAGGGCAAGAAAGGCCCAGTCTGATTGTATTCGGTGTAAAAAGTTATTCGCTCGAATCGGTTGTAGATAGAGTAATTGAGGCATTTGGCAACCAAATTCCAGTGATGTCCGTGCTTAATGGAGTTGGTCATGTAGAATTGCTAACGGCCAAATTTCCGAACGTATTGTTTGCAACCATTGTGTTTAACTCTTACCGGGTTTCTCAAACATCTGCGGTTGCCGTTGGCGGAACGCTCGGGCTTTCATCATGGGGACCAGACACGAAAATTCGTGATGCCGTGTATAAGATTTTGGTTGCAAAAACCAACACGAAATTGCTGAAAAGCCCAACAGATGCGGCCCATTCCAAGTTGGTCATTAATTTAGGAAACGCACTTCTTACCATTGTTGGATTTCATAATAATAGATACCGAGAATTGGATGTATTACAAACTATTACGTCCAAAATTTTGTGGGAAGGCGTTCAAGTAATGAAAAAGCATGGGGTGAAGGAAGCTCGCTTGCCCGGAATGCCAACGTGGACATTGCTTTGGTTGAGTAAAAACCTGCCTACGTTCATCACACTTCCAATTTTTGAAAAGAAGTTGAAATCAAATTCCATAAATAGTATGGCGCAGGATATTCAACGAGGCTCTGTCAATACCGAGTTGGAAGATATTAATGGTTATCTGGTTAGGTTGGCTGATAAGTTGGGTTTAGAAATTCCTTACAACCGCGCACTTTATCACCTATTCAAAGAGTGGATGGTAGAAGGCGGTCAGCCAATAACGCCTTCAGATTTATTGTCTCGAATCAACTCCTTCTCAAGCCGATAGTGCAAGTGGTCGGTAAGAACGGCCAAGCCTTTATCAAACGTGATGTTATTGGTGACGATGATGTGCGAATCATCTCGGTAAGGCTTCAAAAATTTCTTGTATGAAGGCATTACGTGATTTTCCCACTGATAGCGTACTACAGCTTCAGGATAACCGCGTTCATCACGGTCGCGCTTTATTCTGCGTTCTAACTTTATCTCTTCCCTAACATCTAAATAAACTCGCAAATCAAGCAGTTTTCTAATCTCATGATAATGAAACACAAACAGCCCTTCAACCACCAGAATCTTGGCTGGATTGACTCGAATGTTCTTTGGAGTAGCTCCCTGATTGTTAAAGCAATATTCAACAATATTGATGGGAGAACCCCTGAGAAGTGAATTCAAATCAGCTAGAAAAGCGTCCTTGTCAATGGAGGTTGGAAGGTCGTAGTTTACCTCGCCATTGTCGTCTAAAAGTTGCTGGTCTTGCGGTTTGTAATAGTTGTCTTGTGAGACGATGCTGACACTTGCGGCAGGTAGGTTTTCCTTTAATTTTTGCAGAAACGAAGTTTTGCCCGATGCACTTCCACCTGCAATTCCAACCACATAATGCTTTTCGGCCATGGCTGCAAAAATAGATTCTTTAGGCCGCGTGCCGACATCAAATTTCAACCATCGCTGTATATTGCCGCTGTTTGAATAACTTCACTTACGCGCACGAATTGAGATTCATAAAAAACAGCATCCGAGCCGTTAACAACTCTGTATTTGAGGTACGAAGGGCGTATGACCAGGGGCGAACGTCCCTTGTCCTTTCCCTTGTCCTTCGTCCCTCTTTTGAACACGTAACTATCCCTGCATAACATCAGCGAATAACATTCAAATGAGCGTCAATTTCAATACCGATTTCCTTCTTGATGTGAACGATTCGACAGGGTTGGGAGATTATCTCGTTAGAAATCATCGTCTCAATGAAGGCGAAAAACTAGAGCATTTGGAAGTTGCAGGAGACGGCAACATGAACAAGGTCTTGCGTGCCATCACTAATCAACGGTCTTTTATTCTCAAGCAATCTCTGCCTTACGTGCATAGATTTCCGATGGTGAAGGCTCCAAGAGAAAGGATTTTAACGGAATTTGAGTTCTACGAAACGGTTAGAAAGAACGAATCCATCCGAAAACTCACGCCCGAAATGTTTTGGCTCGACAAAGAAAACTTCCTGCTGTGCATGGAAGATTTTGGTCGGTCTCAAGACTTCATTCACATCTATAAAAAGGGTCAGAATCTTGAGAAAAACGAGATGGCAGACGTGGCTCGCGTGGTTTCGGAATTGCATTTTGGATTTAAGTTTGAACCAAGTGATGTGATGATTCCGAACATGGAAATGCGCCTACTCAATCATGCCCATATTTTCGATTTACCTTTAAGCAATACCAATGGTTTTAATTTGGATGACGCGCTTTATGGACTGCAATCTGCCACTAAAAAGTTTAGAAACGACACAAGGTTGAAGAGTGCTTCCAAGGAATTGGGTGAGGTTTATCTGTCCAATACTGGAACGCGGCTACTTCATGGCGATTATTACCCCGGTAGTTGGCTCAAGACACCAAATGGTTTCAGAATGATTGACCCAGAATTCTGTTTTAAAGGCCCAGCTGAGTTTGAATTGGGAGTGGCCGTGGCGCATTTGAAAATGGCGCAGCAATCTGAGAGTTTGCTGAAAGATTTGTTCGTCTATTACCATTTCGATAGCAAATTTGACGGTTCGCTGTTTTCAAAGTTTGCAGGAATGGAGATGATGCGCAGAATGCTTGGTCTGGCGCAACTGCCGCTAGATCTTGATCTGAAAGAAAGGCTGGCACTGCTGGACGAAGCGTACGAACTTATCATCAACGGATGAGGTTTTTTACATTTCTCCTTTTTCTCCTTTTCTCTTTTTCCGCGCTTGCGCAAAAGCAAAGGGTTTGGATTGATACCGACATCATGATTGGCAAATTCCGAAGAGATGTGGATGACGGACTGGCATTGATACTAGCTCTTCAAGATTCGAATATTCAAATTGAAGGAATCAGCTTCGTGCATGGTGTAGATTATGCCGATAAAGTGACCGCCAAACTTCTCAATTGGTATGCACCGAATAGTGAAATCCCGACCTTCAAAGGTTCGGACGATAGCACTGGGTTTGGAAAAGAAACAGAAGCTGTAACGGCCATGATTGCTGCACTTGAAAAAGGCTCTCTTGCTATTTTGGCCCTCGGCCCAATGACCAATGTGGGAACTGTTCTCAGACTTAGACCTGATTTACATAAGAACATCACAGCCATTTCTTATTGTGCAGGCCGCAGACCAGGAATGTTGTTCAACCCAGGTTCTGGAAATGTGAAATTTGCTGATTACAATTTCGACCTTGATCCAGCATCATCTGCTGTTCTGTTAGAGACAGATATTCCTGTATTGCTTTCAGGATACGATTGTTCAGACAGCCTTTTTATCAGTTTGGATGATTTCAAACATTTGAAAAAAAGCAAAAACGAAGGCGACCGCTGGCTCTATCGTCAATTGAAAAGTTGGCATAGCCTGTGGCGCACCTTCATCGGTTCTAAAAAAGGTTTTATTCCGTTCGATTGCTCCACCGTTGGGGTGCTGTTTTATGCTGAGGAGTTCAATATCATTCCTAAAATTCCATCTTACATCAAAGTGGATGTGAAAGACACGAAGTTCACCGTCTCAACCCCCACAAAACCGTATTTCTATGTGGATGAAAATGGTAGTGGAAAGCAGGTTTCGTATTGTGACTACACAAAGGCGGAATTCAAAGTGCGTCTGCTGAAAGTGTTGGAACACCCGAACTATCGGTAAATTCTGCACGGTGAAAAGCAACAAAGAGTTCGTAACTTTGAGTTCATCAAAAGTCGAAATGAAATCTGTTAATGTTCAACTATCGGATCTGGAGTTCAAGCAACTCGGACCAAAGAAAATCAGCAAGTACAATTTGAAACAATGCGTGCAACTTTCTGAAAATCGGGGTCTTTCGAAAATGATCATGGAGGAAATTAACGCAGAAATCCGAGCAGAACGAAATGCCCCGTCTAATTCTTGAAACAAATGTTCTTGTTTTCGCACTTATTCAGAAGAGTCTTCGAGGTCTTGATTTGAGATTTATTCTTCCTTTTATTTTTTTGGTTCTTGGTTTCAAGTCATTCGCTGGTTCTCTAGACGGAATGGTAACGGACGAAGAGGGCGTGCCTGTCCCATTCGTGACTGTTTATATTGAAGGAACCACCATTGGCACAACCACCAATTCCGAAGGCAATTATCATCTTGATTTAAAGGATGGTTTCCACACCATTGTGTTCAGATATGTGGGTTACAGAACCGAGGTGAAAGGAGTAACTGTTTCTGGTCAAGCGCAATTGGATGTGGTTTTGAAACGAGTGGTTTTTCAATTGGGAGAGGCACAGGTTGATGGCAATGAAGATCCCGCTTACCGCATCATGCGACTGGCGCGTTCGCGAAGAAAATTCTACCAGAAACAGGTGCGCGAATACTCTTGTAAAGTGTATGTAAAAGGTGTCAATCAAGTTAAAAATCTGCCTAAGCGAATCCTGGGCCGTTCGTTAGATATCAGCGGATTGGATGAGACAAGAAGTGGAATTGTTTATCTCTCAGAAAGTCTTTCAGAGTTCCATTACAAAGAGCCGGAAAAGACCAAAGAGCGCGTTATCGCCTCAAAAGTGAGCGGCAATTCGCAGGGCTTTACTTGGAACAACGCAACCAGCATCAACTTCAATTTCTACGATCGTTCGTATGATTTGGAAGGTTTGAGCGACCGTGATCTCATCTCGCCACTTTCGCCATCCGCCAATCTCTATTATCGTTACGTCTACCGTGGTTTTTATGTAGAAGATTCCATCATCGTAAACAAGATTGAACTGATTCCGAGAGTATCAGGTATTCCACTTTTTCAAGGGCATATTTTTATTCAAGAAAATACATGGAGAATTCATGGAGCCGATATTTTTATTGGTTCTGAAGCGGGAATTGATTTCGTTGATACGGTGAGGATGAAAGTTGATTTTTTCCCAATTACCAAAGACCTTTGGATGAAAAGTAACATGAGCTTCGATTTCGCCTTCAACGTCAAACTATTTAAAGTGAAAGGTTGGGGAACCTTTACAAGCGTGTTTTCGGATTACAGCATAAGAAGCTATGTGAGGGACACCACATTAATTGACCGCTACGCAAAGGTGGACGAGCCAAGCGATGAAGCGGACGAAAAGACCGAGAAAGACCTAAAAACCTCCAAAACAGCTACTGTCGGAGCCGATGCCACCAAGTTTGATTTCAAAAATTGGGATAAAGGCCCGATGATAAAAGTGGAGTCGGAAGCCAACGAAAAGGATGAGGCTTTCTGGGAAGAAATCAGAACTGTTCCGCTAACCGCGTTGGAGCGTAAGGATTACGTGCGCAAGGATAGCATTGAGGTTGTCAAAGAATCTCCAGCTTATAAAGATTCTATAGATGCTAAGAATAACAAGTTTGGAGTCAGAAATCTGTTGTATGGCTACGAATACCAAAATAGTGCGAAGCGTTTTTCCATCGATTTTCAATCTCCATTTACTGCCGTGCATTACAACACGGTAGAAGGTTATTTAATTGATTACAAGATTGAATTCTCAACATTTGACCGCGATAAGGGAACGAACTTCTCTGCTGCTTGGATTAATCGTTATGGATTTTATTCCGAAAAATACTACTCAAAAGCGCGTGTTTATTATCGTTTTAATCGCACCAATCGGATGTCTATACGTGCTGAGGGTGGTCATTACCTAGAGCAGTTTAATGCAGGTGCCATCGGCAATGTGATTAACTCACTTTATTCCGTCCTTCTCGAAGAGAATTACATGAAACTACAGCAACATTCTTTCGGGGAAGTTTCGTGGGGAGTGGAAGCGTTTAATGGTTTTCGTTTACAATTAGACGGATACTACGGTCAGCGCAGAGCACTCCAAAACGCCACCAATTTGGCTGGCACGCACGTAGATTATAAGGAAAAATATTTCTCATTAAACGAGCCTGGGAATGAAAGTATCGGCTACAATGACCCAGTTTTTGGCGATAATAACGCCTTGGTTTTGATGGTCGGCTTCAATTATCGACCCGGTCTAAAATACATGGAACGACCCAATGGAAAGATTGATCTCGGTACAAAATGGCCAGAATTTGGTTTCAATTATGAGAAGGGAATTGGAGGATTCGGTAAACTTGATGCGAACTACGACCTGCTTAAATTTCGTGTTTCAGATGACTATTCATTTGGCATGGTTGGTCGGTTTGAATGGGAAGCAAGCGCAGGTTGGTTTCCCAATCATGCGTTTGTTCCATTCATGAACTGGAAGCATTTCAACACGTCACAAGTGCACGTCACGTCAAGCGGACTGAACCGTTTCTTGGCCTTACCCTATTACGCAGCTAGCACGAACAATTATTATGTACAGATTCATGCGGAACATCATTTTAATGGATTTATCTTGAATAAAATTCCGCTCATCAAAAAATTGAAATGGCAAGTGGTTGCCGGTGTTCACTATTTGCATGAGCCAACCTATGGCAATTATTGGGAGGTAACTGCAGGAATTGAAAACATTTTCAAAATTATTAGGGTAGATTTTGTAGCTCCTTTCCGCGAAAACGATGTGCAGCAATTTGCCTTCCGTTTTCAACTCGGTTTTTGACCTTTCGTAGACAACCTGCTGGCTTCGTGCATGTCTGCATCGTGTAAATAATTCATTATCATATATCTTCGCACGCTTACAAAAATCAAGAATGAGAAATTTTTTACGCGTATTTGCATTTGGGTTGTTCAGTTTAATAACGCCTCACTCATACGCCCAACTTGTTGTTGACAACACATTGACGCCCACTCAAATGGTGGAAGACGTTCTTTTAGGACCAGGGGTAACAGCTTCCAATATTTCGTTCACAGGTGTAAGTGGCCAAAGCGGTTATTTCAACGGAAGTAATTCGAACATTGGGCTTGCCGAAGGTGTAATTCTTTCCAGTGGAAATGTGGTGACTGCAATTGGTCCGAACGACAACGGAGGTGCTGGAAATAACGTTGGATCTGCTGGAGATGACGACCTCGAATTGCTAAGTGGGGTGAATTCTTTTGATGCAGCTGTTCTTGAGTTCGATTTTGTTCCAACAGGCGATTCCATCGACTTTAGCTACGTTTTCGGTTCAGAAGAGTACAACGAATTCGTGTGCGGAACGGTTAATGATGTCTTCGGATTCTTCCTCAGTGGCCCCGGAATTGCCGGGCCTTATACCAACGGAGCAATAAATATTGCGTTGGTACCGGGAACAAATACGCCAGTTTCCATCAATACAGTGAATAACGGAACCGCTGGAATTTCAGGAATAGCTGCAACCTGTGCTGCTCTCGACCCCAATTGGGCCAGCTACAACATATATTTCGCGGGCAATCCCGGTGGTGCCACAATTCAGTACGATGGATTTACCGTAGTGCTTAGAGCAAAAGCAGCCGTTGAATGTGGAGAAACATATCACATCAAATTGGCTATATCTGATGGTGGCGATGGAATTTATGATTCGGGAGTTTTCCTTGAAGCGCGTAGCTTCCGGTCAAATATTGTAGAAGTTGAAATTGCAACTGCTTCAGGAAGCGTGGAAGATGGAGGAGGCTGGATTGTTGAAGGCTGTACGCCTGCAACTATTGAGTTTACGCGACCTTTTGAAAATGCCGATACGCTATTGGCCGTTCCAGTTTATCTGAGCGGGTCAGCCATTAACGGAGTTGATTTCTCAGGAGTACCAGACACGGTTTTCTTTGCAATAGGCGACACTTCAGTTTCAATTGAAATTCAAGCCTTGCAAGATGGTACGGTAGAGGTTGGTGATAGTATCGTCATCACCGTTTACACCATCAGCCTTTGTGGCGATACCATCATTTCTACTGGAACAATTCAAATTTTGGATGTAGGACCTCCGTATCCTGCCATGGCACCAGCTGATTTTGTTTGGTGTAACTCCGATTCCGTTCTATTGACAGCAACCGCCATGCTGGGAAATCCGCCTTACACATTTGAATGGAGCAATGGAGCGGTTGGAAATGCCATCTGGGTTCAGCCAAATTCCGATACTTCCTTCGTGGTTCAGGCAACTGATGCCTGTGGAACACCATCATTTACTGATGTTGTAAATATTGATTTCGTGATTACCACACTACAGACAAGTATGGATGTGACCCTTTCCTGCCCGGGAGATAATGCCACGCTAACCGCCATTGCGACCAATGGAATTCCGTCTTACAGTTATTCTTGGAGTTCGGGCCAGTCTAGCAGCACAATCACGGTTCAGCCTACTCAAACAACCGAGTATGTCATTTCTGTTACCGACAATTGCCCGCAAGGCTCAACCGTTAGAGATACGATTACAGTAACAGTTTTACCATACACAGCTGTTTCCGTTTCTGTAGCAGACACATCGGTTCTGTGTCCGGGAGATGCGGTTTCCATTTCATCTGCGATTGCAAATGGAGCTTTTCCGTTTGATTATAGTTGGAGTAATGGCGCAACAGGCCCGAGCACCACGGCAAATCCAAATTCAACATCTGATTTGATACTTACCGTTACAGACCATTGTGGTTCGGTAGCAACCGATACCGCCACGGTGCTGGTGCCAGTTTACGCACCGTTGTCAGTTACTATTTTAAATGATGATTTACTACTAGGAGATACCATTACCATCTGCGAATTTTGGTCGGATACGTTGGCCTTGGCGGTAACTGGTGGACTTTCTCCATATGCCTATTCTTGGAATGGCATGTTAATTGAAAGTTCGCTGACAAACGATTCTGTGATAGTATCAGCCCCGTACGAACTTGCACCCGATTCATCCATTGTTGGAGTTTATTCCGTGATGGTTACTGATCAATGTATGGAAGATGCCACATCAGAAGTGATTGTTCAGGCCATCAGCTGCGACATCATTCAGCCAAACGTATTCAATCCGAATTCTGATTTTCAAGGAGGAGCAGATATATGTGGCAACGTTCCTCAGAATAACGTGTTTAACCTGCCATGTTTGAATCTATACCCTGGAAACACAATGACCATTTTTGATCGTTGGGGAAGAAAATGTTACAAGACAGATGATTACCATCTCAATCCGTGGGATGGTGGAAATCAATCAACAGGAACATATTTCTATGTTTGTGAGTTGCCAAATGGTAAGGAAGCAGCGAAAGGATATTTTCAATTAATAAGATAAAGAAGCATGAAAAAGGCATTATTCCCTGTTATAGTGATATTCTCATTCGTAGGATTGAGTTTGACATCGTGTGAGTTAATTGAAGAATTTCTGAGTTCAGGAGATGCAAGTGCAGCGCTCAAAGAGGCATTACGGGTTGGTTCAGATACTGCAGTAACCAGCGGCAGCAAGCTTGATGGTTATTTTGCCAATCAGGCGATAAAAATTCTGCTTCCGCCCGAAGCGCAGACCATTGTGACTGTCATCAATCAGGTTCCAGGAGTTGGGCCCGCATTGGTAGATGAGGTTGTTCTCAAATTGAATAGAGCAGCAGAAGATGCAGCACCTCAGGCACTTGATATTCTTGTGAATGCAATCACAAATATCACCATTACTGATGCCATCGGAATTGTGAACGGGGAGAATGATGCAGCGACCAAATACCTCAGAACCGCCACTCAAACAGAAATTGCCGGGCTTTTCCACCCTCACATCGAAACTTCGCTGGAGACCGTGGGAGCTCAAACAGCTTGGGGAACACTCACCACCAATTACAATTCGGTTGCTCCATTCCTAGGACAACCACAAGTGAACACAGATCTTGCAGATTACACCACGAACAAAGCCTTGGACGGACTATTTATTCTCGTAGCTGAGGAAGAAGGCAAAATCAGAGAGGATCCTGCTCATCGTGTGAGCGAAATTCTACAACAAGTATTCGGAGCAAACTAAAAACTAAATCAAACAAGCAACTACACTAATGAAAAACCTAGTCTTAGCATTTGTGGCATTGGCCATTGCGCTTCCAACCTTCGCGCAGAAGAAATTTGAAGGAACAATCGTTTTCGGACTTGAATATCAAGATCTTCCAGCAGAAATGGCTGCCATGTTGCCAGATGAAATGACCACTCAAATTAAAGGTGATAAAACGCGATTGGAGCAATCTCTCGGTATGGGAATGAGCCAAGTAACCATCACTGATATGAAGAAAGGTTCTGGAACACTTCTAATGAACATGATGGGCAAGAAAATGGCCGTTGAAATGTCTAAAGACGACTTGAAGGATATGGATAAGAAGAGTGATAAAAAGCCTGAGTTCAAGTATGTGGAGGGAACTAAGAAAATTGCTGGTTACGAATGCAAAAAAGCACTGATGGTAGTTGATAGCGTTGGTGAAATAGAAATCTATTATACCGAAGATCTTCCTGCAGGAGCAAACAAGCAGTTTGAAGGCTTGAAAGGTTTTCCGTTAGAATACACCATCGACAGCGGACAGTTTAAAATGAAAATGACTGCCAAAACGGTGAAGGCAGAAAACTTGGGCACTGATCTTTTTGCTATTCCTGATGGTTACGATAAAATGACGTTTGAAGAATTCAAAACTGCCATGGGCGGCATGATGGGAGGATAGTCTCGCATGGGATTGAAAAACAGTAAAAGCACTCTTCGGAGTGCTTTTTTTTGACCATATTTTGTTCTTTAATGAGTAGGGAATAAAACGCACCTTTGCTACTGATGAAATTTTCCGAACTGAATCTGCACGATAGCCTCATGGAAGGTTTGGATGCAATGGGCTTTGAAGAAGCCACCCCGATACAAATACAGGCCATTCCACCGCTTATTGCGGGAAGAGACATTGTAGGCTGTGCGCAAACCGGAACTGGCAAGACCGCTGCTTTTCTGATTCCTGTTATTGAACATGTGTTGAAAAGTAAGAATACAGGCGTCAAAGCCTTAGTAATTGCACCAACACGCGAACTGGCCATACAGATTGATCAACAGCTTCAAGGTTTGGGCTATTTCGGAGGCGTTTCTTCCATTGCCATTTATGGCGGAAAGGATGGAACATCTTGGGATTTTGAAAAGTCATCATTGCAGGGTGGGGCAGATGTCATCATTTGCACGCCTGGTCGTCTCATGGCTCATATGGGATTTGATTACGTGAATTTCAGCAAGTTGGAATGTCTTATTTTGGACGAGGCTGACCGCATGTTAGACATGGGATTTCATGATGATATTATGAAGATTGTTGAGTTGACGCCATCCACACGTCAGACCATGCTTTTCTCGGCAACAATGCCTCCAAAGATTCGTAAGCTGGGAGAAAAGCTTCTCAATAATCCAATCAGCGTTGAAATTGCCATTTCCAAACCTTCTGAGAATATCAAGCAGTTGGCCTATATGGTACATGACGAGCAGAAGGATAAGTTGCTCGAAATTTTGATGGCTGAACGCAATGTGCAGAGTTGCATCATCTTCTGTTCGCGTAAATCTGCAGTTAAATCTGTCAACAAAACCCTACAGAAAAAAGGCTGGAAATCACGAGCCATTTCTTCTGACCTTGAACAGGCAGAAAGGGAAGAAGTGCTATCTGGTTTCAGAAACAAGAAATACAATTTCCTTGTGGCAACGGATGTGCTTTCGAGAGGAATTGATATTGACAGTATTGAAATTGTGGTCAATTACGAAGTGCCGAAAGATGCTGAGGATTATGTTCACCGAATTGGTCGAACTGCAAGAGCTGGAGCATCAGGAGTTGCCATTACTTTCATCAATGGATATGATGTAAATGGCTTTGCCGACATCGAAAAACTCATTGAACGTGTAATTGAAAAACCACCATTGCCAGCACAGCTTGGCGAAGGGCCAACTTACAATCCGGGTGAAAAAAGCAGCAAGGCTGGTCGTGGCGGACGTCCTGGTGGAGGTGGCGGAAAACCGCGTTTTGACAACAAAAGCGGAAGTGATGGAAAGAAACGTCCATCCAATTCAAAGTGGAAGAAGCGCAAGAAGAGTGGAGGTTCTGGAGGTGGTGCTCCAAGCGCGAATTCAAGTCCGAGCTAAGGAGTCCTGCTGAACTTGTTTCAGCATCTATTTTCAGACCCTGAATCCGCCTTAGGCGGATTTTTTGTTTCACAACACTATTAGTTTACGCCAAATGCGTAAACGTGCAACTGATTCTTAAACAAACAATCCGATATGAACTGGCACATAAAGGAAACAATCAAATGAAAACTGAAGAAAGGATTGATTGAGTGAAGTTGCTTGTTCAGTATTTGAGTAAGACGGGTTATACGAGAAACCTTTGAGCGAAGCGAAACCTCAGGCTTACATCAATTATTCAAATACAACTGCCCTTTATTCACAATCCCCACAGCAAGCCCCGTCATTTCCTTGCCAATAAGTGGAGAATTTTTCGAGAGGCTCTTGATGTCTTTTTTCTCGTAAATCCATTTGAGAGATGGCGTAAAAATGGTGATTTCGGCCTTGTTTCCCTCTTTAATTGTTGGAGTTTCGAGATTCAGAACCTTGCGCGGACCAGTTGTAAATCGTTTGATGATTTCTTCCAGTTTCATCTTGCCCGAAAGTGCTTCCAACGCAGTTGAGAAAGCTGTTTCCAATGCAATAATTCCTGCTTCCGCAATGCTGAACTCAGAGAATTTCGCTTCAATTTCGCAGGGTTCGTGGTCCGAAATAATAGAATCAATCGTTCCGTCTGCAATCCCAGCAATCAAGGCTTCAATGTGTTCTGTGCTTCTGAAAGGAGGAACTACTTTATAATTCGGTTCGAAGTCGACAAGAGTTGTATCCTTTATAGAAAGGTGATGTGCTGGCACGCTTGCAGTTACTTTCAATCCTTTGGCTTTCGCTGCGCGGATAAGGTCAACCGAACCTAAGGTGGTGATGTGCGAGAAGTGAACCGCCACATCCGAGTATTCAGCCAAATAAAGGTCGCGTGCTACTACAATTTCCTCTGCCAGTGCTGGAATTCCCTTCAGACCAATGCTCGTATTCATCTCGCCTTCGTGCATCTGTCCGCCATTGGCTAGCAATGCATCCTGACAAAAAGTATAGAACGCCATGTTCAGATTTTTGCTGTAGAGAAATGCTAGATTCTGAAGTTTTGTGTTTGAAATGGTGTGCTTTCCGTTGCTCACTGCCACTGCGCCAGATGTCTGCATGTCAAACATTTCCGCCATTTCCTGTCCTTTCAAACCTTTGGTGATGGCACCGATTGGTAGCGCATCAACCACGTGGCCTTCGGCCTTCTTTAATAGATACTGAATGTCTGATTTGCTATCTACAACTGGGTCGGTTTGTGGCGAAACAGCCACTTTGGTAAAACCGCCTTGTGCAGCAGTGGTCAAACCAGATTCAATGTCTTCCTTGTATTCTTTTCCTGGATCGCCAAATGTGGCGTAAAGATCTACCCAACCTGTTGAAATGTGCAGGTCGTCTCCTTCAATCACTTCGTCAACTCCGTCCGGATCAAGGTCTTTTCCGATGCTAGTGAAGACTCCATCCGTGATAAGGACATCCGCAATTTTTCCATTGTGTTCGGAAGTTGGGTCGATGATTTTGGCAGCGCGTATGAGTAGTTGCATGGCTAAAGAATTCTAATCAAAACGGTTTCAAACAAAAGGCAGAGTAGGGCCAGAATGAGAAACAACCGCCAAAGCTGTTTACCATCGTGTAATTCCTGCACTTGATTCGCAAGCGATTCGGTGCTTCCTTCCACGATTTCAAGATTGGAAATCCCGAGGTCTTTCGCAAGTTGAACAAACTCCTCGGTTGTGAGGAAATTCATGTCGCTTTCAGCACGATTAAAGTTGAAACTTATTGGCTGAAGTGTATCACCTTTTTCGGAACGGAGGAGATAATGACCATCCGTTCTAATCTGATCATGAACGAAAACGCCATTTCCTTCTGCTCTCGCCACTCGTTCTGGAATGAATGAACCGTTGTTCTGAATGTTTGATATCTCCAACTTTTCTGAATTCCCCAATCGCGAACTGATTGGAATGAGCTCATCAGAACCGATAATCTCCGTGCTTACACTATTGGTTACGCTGTTTAAAGCGATGTTGTAAAACGCTGGAACAAACAGCGCGTGGCGATGGAAATTCGTCCAGCTATCGCGCAGCGGTGCTGAGAGCACGTAGCTGTTCCCCTTTTCTTTTTTATAGGAGGAAAGGAGTGGTTCGCCATTTGCCAAGGTCAGCAAGCGTTCGGAAGAAGCCGTTGTTCTTGTTGCTGTTCCGAAATGTTTACTCACCGCTGGAAGGTCAATTCGGTCTTCCCATTGCGTAAAAACGTTCTTGAAAACCTTGCTTTTCAGGTTTACACCTTCCACCTTCAGTTTTGAACTGTCTGACCTAGTAAACTGCTCTGCACCAATTGCCAACAGCAACTCATTAGTTGAACTAAATTCAGGTTTTTCGGAAGGAATGAAAAGCAAACTTCCGCCTGCAGAAACGAATTTCATCAACTCCTGAATCATTCCCGAAGAGAAATTCGAAACCTCATTGAGTATGACTAAATCGGTAGTGCTGAGTGCCGAATAATCCAGTGCACCATCCGAAACCTGAGTTACGGTGAAGTTCGGTTCAGAGTCGAAAAGCTTGGCAGCTGCGTTGGATGCGGATTGGCCGTTCACACTCAGAATGCTAATGGCATTTGCCAAGTTGAACGACAAATAATAATGGTCGTCATACGTAATGGGGTAATCCTGAATCGAGACCTCAGCCAATTGCAGTCCGTTGCCGGCATTGGTGAAATTTAACACCACATCTTCATAGGTTTTTGCCGAAATAGTGGTCGTCCCAACTGAGCGTTGCACTCCGTTCAGCGTCAGTTTTACGGAAAGGTTTTCAATGTCCTTTCCGCCAGCATTTCTGATTCTCACATTGAGGTTATCTGGTTGCAGCGGAAGGCGCGATGGCGAATCGAACCAGCAGCTATCGATGTAGATGTTCGACTCAAC
Source organism: Flavobacteriales bacterium (assembly GCA_041687875.1). Classification (GTDB taxonomy): domain Bacteria; phylum Bacteroidota; class Bacteroidia; order UBA10329; family UBA10329; genus UBA10329. Next base: position 16,306 of record JBDNJH010000239.1, read on the forward strand.
TTCTGATTGTACAGGAACGATGTAAATGCTTAATAATGAATCGACTGAGGACTCTTTTGGAGTTGATGTTTTGGTCTGTAAATCAGAAATGAAATAGAGGCTTGAAGGCGCCATCGCATCGAAAACCGAAGAAGCGCGCGAAACAACGTCATCAAAGTTTCTTACTTGTGGAGAAGATTGCACCGAGGCTACTTCATTCTTAAACTCTTCAAAAGATAGATTTCGGAAATGAGCAGCTGAGAAATCGTTGGTGAGTACGTGTAATTCCGCACCATTCGCGTAAGCAGAACCGACCTCAATCGCTTTGGCCTTTGCTTCTTCGAGCAGACTTCCTGCTTCTCCTTCGGCACTCATGCTAAATGAGTTGTCGATGTAAACCACCACCGAATTAGAAGCTGCCGTGGCCTTG
>JBDNJH010000240.1:0-8444 GCA_041687875.1 Flavobacteriales bacterium
AGCCATTTATTTGGCCAAAAGAATTGAGAATTGGCAACAGTAATAATATCGATATGGATAAAAGTCGATTCATTGTTTCATTGTTTCAGTAGTGGATTCAAGTTTCTTGATTCTCTCCTCAATCTCTAAAATATAAAGCGTCAGTTCTTCAACTTTTTGAAGTAAACCACTCTGAAGTTTACCCAGCGAATACCCGTCCGAAGATTCCATGATTTTTGCCGGTTCAATCCCAGGTAAGTGTTTATTTCTTTCAATGTACTGTTTCAAGTTTTCAAGGGGCATCAATGGATAATCGTCTTCGAATACAAAATCACACCCAAGCAGATTTACTCTCATCTCCTTAGCTCTTATTGACCCACATTGCCAGAATTATAGTGTTTAGACATTCCCTCACTTACGTTAACAGGGCCATCTTGTAAATCGTATCCTCCTGCCTGATTATTCTTTTCCTTCTCCCCCCTGTATTTATCATTACCCTGCCTTGTAGCGTTATGAACTTTATCTTGAATTTCAAAAGCGTTTTCTTCATCAGTAATGTCCAATCCTTGTCCTCCAACAACCTTATCATCTGTCGTTTGTAAATAATCCAGTTCTCCATCCATAAATTGTCTTCCGTGCTCAACCTCATGTGCAGCACGCCCCATTTCGTTAACACCTGAAGTAGTTCCATACTTCATTTCATCAATCTCCAACACTACCCGATTATTATCAAAATCGAATGTTGTTTCTCCTCCAGTTGCATCGTAACCTGTATTTGCTGGTTGCGTGACATGAAATTCTATATCGGAGGCGTCCATCTTCTCAATCATAGACTTCAAGGCTTCACCTCCTTCAACATTATTTTCAATCATTCCCATTGCTGTGGCATATAGGTCTTTGATAATTGCTGTGTTACCTGTAAAGTATTTTCCCTCCACATCGATATAGTAGATTGGATTGTTCCCTGTCGATGAATAGTTCGACATTGAAGGGTAATTTTTGGCCATTGGGTCTAAACTGAGGAAACGTCCAATCCTAGGGTCATATATCCTTGCCCCGAAGTCGGGGCTGTTCCCATTCCCCTTGACCTCGTCATCCTTCTCTTGTCCTTGGAAGCCGAATCTGTAAGCATCCCCGACTCCAATCAATTATCGAAATTATAAATAGTGAGGGAGAGCTTCGGTTGGCCAAATTCGATGCTTTCATCGGCTAGGGCAAATTCTACCTCCGCGTCAGATTCGCGGTGGCGCCAAACGAAGAAACCGCCATCCATATTCACTTCGCCAAAACTTGAATTGTATTGGATAACCAATGATTGCTGAAAGCTGTTCAAACTTGCCGTATCAGCAAAGAAAATGTCGGCCTGAATGGCGTAAAGCTTTTCCTGATCGAATTCGTAGCGCACCAAAAGCTCAGAATTCTCTATTTTGAATTCGCAGTTGAGCACACCTTCTTCGGTTGAAGTTGCATTGTCCTTTGCCACTTGCTTTAGCACGTCTTGGTATTTATCTCCAATGGAGCTTCCACGGAAATGTCCTGTTTCCTGCCCCATAATCGGTGCCAAAACATCTGGCTCTGAACCACTGCAGCCAAATAAGGTAACGGTAATAATGATGTATAAAAACGCTCTCATAGTCCTATAATTTGATCGTCATTTAAAATTTCTTCCCCTCTAAAACGAAGCAGCAGTTGCGCCACCGCCAAGGTATCTCGTTTACAATACCGTTCAATGCGGTCGAGGTCGTTTTCTTCATAATAAACACGCGCCACATCTTTTCCCTCAATATCGGTTTTAGGAGTTGGAACGCCAAGAATGTGTGTCAACAATTTTAGTGAAGTGTAGCTTTTCCAGTCTCCGAATTTCCAGAGTTCCATTGTGTCTAAATGCTGCACTTCCCATGGTTTTTTGCCCACCATGTTCAGGATTTTCGGCATCGGAATTCGGTTGATGACCATCCTTCTGGCGATGTACGGAAAGTCGAATTCTTTGCCGTTGTGGCCGCAAAGCAATTGGTTTGGAGCGTTGTAATGATTGTTTAGCATCTCCGCGAATTCGCGAAGCAATTCATGCTCATTATCACCATAATATGAATGCAATCGAAACTCCATTTTTCCACCTTCGCGCAGTTTGAAAGCACCGACCGAAATGCAGATGATTTTTCCGAATTCGGCATAGATTCCAGCACGTTCGTACATCTCCTCGCCCGATTGCTCTTGCTTAGAAAGCTTGCCGGCCTTGTCGTTCCAAAGAGTTGCCGTTGTCTCGTCCAATTTCTTGTAATCCGCAAACTGCGGCACAGTCTCAATATCGAGAAACAGAATTTTGGTAAGGTCGAGATGGAGAAGCATGTGTATAATAGTTATCTGTTATTGGTTATTAGGTTGCTGGGTTTTGGCAAGATGGCGAACAACAGATAGCTCAATAACCCTTAACTCAAATCCCAATAGCTACTTGATTAAAACCCCTGGTCGGTCTATCAAAGGTATTTGAATGAGATTATCTTCCAACACGCTGTCGGGCACAAAAATGTACTTGCGGTCATGAATCACACCATCGATGTAGAAGGTGAGCATGTATTCGTTATTCAAACCAAAAACTTCGGGCATGATTTTCTCAACCTTTTTGAAAGAATTTGTTCCAAGTTCATCAAGAAAATGGCTCAGGGTCGAGGTTTTTATCTCTTCATCGTTGAGCCAGCCATATCCTTTGGCAGCTACGATAATGTTCTTCAAGGCAACTTGCTTGTGATTGAGGAGATAAACGCCCCATTCAGCATCGGCATCATCGGTTTCCTTGACAACTGCCATCGAAACACCCTCAACTTTCGGAATATGTATGTCTTTTTTCACTCGTTGCAAACGTACTTAGAATTGGTTATTTCAGTTAACCATAAACGGAATGATTGTGAAATGTAAGCTGGCCAACATGGTCAGTACCTTTACAATCACTAATTTGGTGTTCAAATGAGAAAATTAGCCATTACACTTATACTCCTAGCCATTCTTCCTTTGAGCGGAATTGCTCAATCTCCTCACGCCATTTTAAAATCTTTCAATGCCATTAAACAGACCAATGGCGTAGTTTTGAAGTGGGTGATAAAGGGAGGTCAGCAATGCAGAGGTACAAAGGTATTTCGCGAAAATGCCGAAGGAGTATTCGTAGAAATCGGTAGTATTCCGGGGCTATGCGGAGATTTTACCAAGGATGAGACGATAACATTCTTTGATTCCGAACCCGTTCGCAACAGCATCAATACCTACAGACTGGAACTTGGTTTTCAGGGCCTTACAGAACCCCGCTCTGTTTTCTTTGAAGATTTTGGGCGCGAAGATCACGTGGTATTCTCCGATCAGTTTATCAACTCGCACCGCATCATGTTTACAAATAATCAGAGCAAAAAGGTGCTGTTAGAGGTCTTTAATCGGAATGGGACTATGGTTTATTCCGAGAGCGGAACGGGCAGCGACTTCCTTATTCAGGCATCTGGGTTTCAAGTTGGGCCTTACTTCTTCCGAATTACCGGAATAGAGCAAAACCCTGTACAAGGAAAACTCTACTTTGGCGGTAAATGAGAACGGTGTCGTTTCTGTCATTTTTGATTTTGACAATTTCCGGTTGCCAAAAAAAAACGGATGTCTTCATGTTCGATTGCGTGGTCTTTGATGAAAAGGTAGATGCGCCTGTTTCGGGAGCTAGCGTTGTGATGAAGGTTCAAAATGCATCAGGTAGTTTTAATCCAGTTTATGTTACGGTTGGCACTGCTACTACCGATGCCAACGGAAGGTTTTACTTGGAGGTGGATAAGAATGTCTATTACTCGTTCCGGGTGGAAGTAAGTCACTCCAAACACTTTAGCGGAGCATTCGATATCAATCCGGATAATGTTCCGTTCAGCACGGCCTATTCTACCACGTTTCCGCTTGAGCCCAAGGCTTGGGTCTCCACGCATCTCATCAATCAGAACAGTTCTCAAACAGCCACATTTAAAGTGGTGGCCGAAACAAATGGTTGTGCCGATTGCTGCTCATCAACCAACACCATTGTTCAGGGAAGTTGGGTCGACAGCATCTTTACTTGTCAAGTTTTTGGAGAGCAGCAGATTCAGGTTAATGGAAATTATGCCAATCAGAATGGTGCAACCCATCAGATTGCGGAAACGGCTTTTGCGGCCGCGTTTGATACGACCGTGGTAACGATAATTTATTAGTGCTCAGCGTTATGCATACTATCTTTACGCCATGAGCGACACCACCCACCTAAAACTTGGAGATTACGACCCGAATTTCATTCCACCATCTCCCGAATTTGTGAGCAACATGACGGCCGTTGGCCGTGCCTATTTTCAGCCGCAGTTTTTCGGAATGGAAAACTTGGATAAGGACAAACCAGCTATGTATGTGACCAATCACAATGTTTTGGGCGTGTTAGACGGAACGCTTTGGGCTGCCGAAATGTATGTGGAGAAAGGAATTTTTGCCCGTTCGCTAGTAGATGATCTTCATTACATGATGCCGGGCTGGCGCGATTTGGCGGCCAAAGTCGGCTTTGTAAAAGGAAGCCGCGAAAACTGTGCTGAAATGATGGAGCACGGAGAACACATTATGGTGTACCCAGGAGGCGGAAGAGAAACCTGCAAACGAAAAGGAGAGAAGTACAAACTCACGTGGAAAAAGCGCACTGGTTTTGCACGAATGGCCATCGAAAGTGGCTACGACATTATCACAGTGGCACAGGTTGGGCAGGAAGATTCGTACGACATTGTGATGGATGGAGACGAACTGATGGAGTCCAAGTTTGGAGAATGGTTGAAAGAAAAGGGAATTGCTCAGAAGTATCTGAAGGATGGCGAAACCATGTTCCCATTGGTAAGAGGGATTGGTCTAACATTCCTTCCTCGACCAGAACGTCAGTACTACGCTTTCGGCCCACGCATTTCTACCAAGGAATATGAAGGAAAAATAGACCAAGAAACGCTATGGGCGCTTCGCGAAAGAGTGGAACTTCAACTGGAACTGGACATCACCAAAATGCGCATTAAAAAACTGGAGGATGGCGATGGAAGTTGGTGGCGAGGGTTGCTTAATCGGCTTTAGGCGTATTTGTCAATAGCCCAAAACACGAATACGACTATACCGAGGAGTACGGGTGCAGCCAGTAGCATGATGAGAATGCTTTTCCAAACGGGGCGTTGCTTTCTTCTCTCATTTACCCAAAAGCGAGTTTTGGCTCCAAAAATCCCAAGCGTGGCGTAAAGAAAAACTTCAAAGAAATAGAACATTCTGAATCCGCCCAGTGCATACATCAATCCTACCAGCAGACCAGCACTGGTATAGATGGGAATGGAAGTGTAAAGCAGGTTTCCGATTAATGCATTCGCATAATCTGGCCCGAGGATTTTGGCAGTTGCTCCAGAACTTTCGTATTGCTCTTTGATTTTATGCAATTGTTGCTCCGCTCCTTTTAACCCGAAAATGGAGTGGCCGTCTATGTTGATGACCACAGAGTTCGCGTCAACTTCGGCAAACACGAATGTCTCATTTGTGAAAATACCGTCACCTTCTTTACTGGCAAGGAAAAAATCATCCTGTTCCTTCTCAAAATGTCCATAGCCAAGCGATTTCATTATCGGATGAAATTGCGCCAGTAGATTCTGCGTGGTCGTCCCTTTTTTAGGTTCAACAACTAGCGTTAACAGCGGACTTGAGGGGGTTATCGATTTCATGGTTAAATTGGTTGAAGGGTCAATCGGCAAACCGTAGTTTATTGGGGTCTTGTCTTGTGTCAAACACTCTAAGAATACTAATTCCGTCCTCATCCACAATGTAATAAAGGCTGTTATGTTTAGTGAGCACGCAACGTCTAATCTTGAGGAGATCTTCAATAACAGGAAATAGTTTTGGGTCATTCAAAATCAGTTCTGTCATTTCATCAATCCGATTAAGAAACCTGACTGCAACTGAGTTGCTCCATTTTTTGTTGAGGTAATCCAGGATTTGATCTAAGTCATTATCAGCCTGTGGAGACCAACGGATACGCTTAGTCATTTGAGTAGCGTTTTCGATACTTTTCCAGGACCTCTTCATGAACCATTCCCATCCCAGCGTTCAATGAGTCGGCTGCTTGTTTAAGACCTTGTTGCTGAGCTTGTGAAAGACTCTTCCAATGCGTGGTGTCAATGGTGCCGTTCAGAATGTTCATCAATTCACCATGAATCCGTTCTAGCTCATCGTCCTGGAGCATATCGATTTTTCGAAAAAGGTCAATTTTTATATCCGAACTGTTCATGACTATCGTTTTTATAAAGGTAAAAGATCATTTCCCTTTGATTGGGAAAATCTGAAATTCCATTTCAGGATTGAGGTCATGACTGACCGCGATGATAGATGGTTCGCCATTATATGTGGCAAAACCCGCACCATTTCTGAATGTGATGTCTCCGCTGCATTGAACTGAATATGAAGCTACTTTCTGCATCATCGTGTAAGGGTCGGCATCGGTGTCCATTAGGTATACATCTGCTCGGTCGGATCCATTTCCAGCTCGGCAAAAGCCTGTAATGTAAATTCCTGTTGAATCTTGCGTGAGTTGCAGGTTCTGGTAATTGCCGTAATTCTTATCTGTCCATTTTCTACGTATTGCCTCGCGGCTGTCCCACGTGGTCCATTTTTCAAATGCAAAATCCTTTGCGTAAGGGTCAAGACCGTTGGAGGTATAAAAATCGATGGTGCGGCAATCCCATGTTCCGATGGCTAGCAGAAAATGGTCTTTGCGCTTCAAAATGGCCACAGATCCTGCCGTGCTGAACTGATATTCGCCTTTTCTGCGAAGTGTGTATGCAGGTGGTTCTTGCAGTTTCTCAAAACTTGAAACATCAATCAACTGAACAATAGATTCTCGCTTTCCAACTGGGTCTTCCAACCCAATCGCCAACCAATTCTCCACTATTTGGAAACCTCCTGCATGATTGAGTGGGTCCGTTGCCAACCTTTTCAATCCAATAAATCGAAATTCATCTCCCAACTTTTGGAACAGTCCTAAGTACCCGAACTCTTTGGAGCTTCCTGAAACAAAAAGGGTTTCGTTGTGCAATTGAACGCCTTGCAAATGGCCGCCTATTAGCTCTTTTTGTTCGGAAACGGAAGACGTGAATTTTTTTGATTCAACGGCAAGCGTTTCTTTTGAATGTGGTAATGGTTGCGCAGCAGAAGTAGTGTGCAGGAAAAGCGCAACTCCTACTAGAACATTTTGGAAGCTTATGAAATTCGAAAAGTACATAGTTGTTAGAATCGGCTAAAGATGATTAACTTTCTTATTTTTATCCGCCCCACTAAAACCAATTTATGCATAGATTTTTACTTGCAATTGCCGTACTTCTTCTTTTTACAGCCTCTGTTTTTGCCCAAGATGTTGTCGTAAGCGGAATAATTACAGATCAGGAAACTGGAGAAGCACTCGTTGGAGCCAGTGTTGTTGCCAAGGGCGGCAAAGGAGTAACCACAGACCTTGACGGAAAGTACGCGCTGAAGCTTGCGAAAGGAATTTATTCTTTGACCTACTCATTTATTGGTTATAGTCCTAAGATAAAGGAGGTTGACCTGACACCTGGTGCTCCTTTGACCAAGAACATCAGCTTGGAAATAAAATCGGAGCAGCTTGATATCGTGGTTGTTTCAGCAAGTCAATATCAGAAAAGTATAGCTCAGGAAACCGTGAGCATGGAGGTGGTGAGCAAGGCACTCATACAAAATACCAATGCTACAGATTTGGGCGAGGCAATCGACAAAACACCTGGAGTTACCATTCAAGACAGCCAAGTGAGTATTAGGGGTGGCAGTAGCTGGTCTTACGGTGTTGGAACCCGTACAGCAGTTATGCAGGATGGTGTATCTATGATGAGTGCCGATCTTGGCGAACCTCAACTGCGTCAAGTTCCACTGGAAAATGTGGAGCAGATTGAAGTGATAAAAGGAGCTTCGAGCGTGGTTTATGGCAGTTCGGCTCTTAATGGAGTGGTGAATGTGATTACCGCTTGGCCCAAGAGCGCAAAGCCGGTTACAACCGTTACGGCATTTCAGAAAGTGTACGACAATCCACCGAATATTTATGGTAACGACACATTTACTCGTCAGGTCGATTCTGCCGGGGTTTTGGTAGATACGGTTATTCAATTTCCGGACGATACACTCAAGTGGTGGGATGATGGAGAGGTTCGTGGTGCCTCAGGCATCAACTTCAATCATTCGCGCAAAATCAACAACCTTGACCTTATTGTAGGAGGAAACTTCCTTCATCACAAAAGCTTCCTCCAATTTGCAGATGAGTTAAGGGGTGGCCTGAATTTCAAGACACGTATTCACAGTAAAACCCGACCGGGAATGAATTATGGCCTGAATGGCGTATTCGTATACGAGCATTCTGGCAGGTTCTTTCTTGCATCTAATCCAAACGAAGGAGCATTGCGGTC
>JBDNJH010000241.1:0-3342 GCA_041687875.1 Flavobacteriales bacterium
CGCAGCAATTGAATATAATTTGCAGCCAAGCCGTAGAAGCACTCAACGTTTACGCTGCAAGCGGACAGTTGGTAGCTTCTTACCCACAAAACACGAAAACCATCGATGTTTCAGGCTTTTCAAACGGCATGTATCTACTTACGGTTCAAACCGAAAGCGGAATGGCTCAAACACGATTTGTGAAGGAATAAACAACACATGATGTGGTGAAAAGAAGGTCGCTGGGCGCAAGCTTGGCGGCTTTTTTTCATTTTCCGCCACTCTCATTAATCTGAGTAACTTTGCGGCTTAATAGAGAAATGGCTGTTATAACTGATTGCTGTTTCACAACAATCAAATTATATGTCATTTAAAGAACTCGGGCTATCCCAGGCCCTGCTCAACGCAATAGAGCGAAAGGGATACGAAATCCCATCACCTATTCAAGAAAAGTGTATTCCGGTAGTGCTGGAAGGAAGGGATGTATTGGCATCCGCCCAAACAGGAACAGGAAAAACGGCAGGTTTTGCCCTGCCCATGTTGCAGCGGCTTTCGCAGCAGCCTCAGAAACACAACCGTCCTGTACGGGCACTTATTCTCACCCCAACCCGCGAATTGGCGGCTCAGGTGCTCGAAGATGTCAACGATTTCGGTAAAGCGGTTGACATGCGGGCTGCCGTCATTTTCGGTGGCGTGAGCCAAGTGCCGCAGGTAAAAGCCTTGCGTGCAGGGGTTGATGTGTTGGTGGCCACACCTGGCCGCTTGCTCGACCTTATAGACCAACGCCTGCTATCATTAAGTAACGTGGAAATATTGGTGCTGGATGAGGCCGACCGCATGTTAGACATGGGATTTCTCCGCGACATCAAGCGCATTTTAGCATTGCTTCCTAGTAAACGCCAGAACCTACTTTTCTCCGCCACTTTTAGCAAAGACATCCGCAAGTTGGCGGAGAGTTTTCTCAGCCATCCCGTCACGGTTTCGGCCACACCCGAGAACACAACAGTGGAAAAGATAGAGCAGCGCACCATCCGTGTGGATAAAGACCGCAAAACATCGCTTACTATTAAGCTTATTGCAGAAGGAAACTGGCAGCAGGTGCTCATTTTTACTCGCACTAAGCACGGGGCCAACAGATTGAGCGAAAAACTTGAGAATGCCAACATCACTTCGGCTGCCATCCACGGAAATAAAACTCAGAATGCCCGAACAGCTGCTTTGGCAGGATTCAAAACAGGTAAGGTACGTGTGCTTGTGGCAACAGACATTGCCGCGCGAGGGTTGGATATTCCATTGCTGCCGCATGTCATCAACTTCGAATTGCCCAATATTGCTGAGGATTACGTACATCGCATTGGAAGAACGGGCAGGGCAGGAGCCACTGGCGAGGCCATCTCATTAGTTGGTGGGGATGAGGTTGATTATGTGAAAGCGATTGAGAAATTGTTGGGCGAAAAACTATCGCGCGACATTATTCCGGGCTACGAACCTCAAGACCCAGAAACTGCTCCTGAGAAGAAACAGCAGGGACAGCGGCCACCACGTAAGCCTAATCCAAACGGAAACGCACGCAATAAGAATAGTGGAGCAGGCGGAAACAAGAGTGGTGGAGGTGGAGGTGGCAACAACAAATGGAAGGGGAGAAGATAAACGCTGTATGGTAAATCTTCAAGGCTTTTAAAACAGGGGTGTCCGAAAAGAGAAATTGAATATTGACGATGACCTGCTTGACACACATTTGTTCTCAATTCGTGTCGTCCGCTTGAGGCGGACTTTTACCAACTACCTCAGATATTCTGCTACCACAATGTCGTCTGCTCTACGGAACTGAAAAAAGTCCGACTCAGGCGGACGACATTATGGTAGAAATATAGGCGGTTTCGCACCTAAGCTCCATAGGAGCAAAACTTAAAGGTCTAAAGGTTCCAACCAATTTCATGATGCTGATGCAGCGTGCGAGAGCCATCTTCTCGTTCCAATTCCAGTTCTCCCGTATGCCGAACACCAATGACTGAAACTGTTTCAGCTAAACCATTCACAGTTAGGCTTCTCTTTTCACCAATACCAAACAAGTTGGTGTTAAGTTGACTGAGAATATGCCCAAACCTTCCTTCGCGGATTTGCAGATAATATTTCTCCAGCCGTGTGTTCAGCAATTGAAGCACAGCTTCCAACTCTGTTTCTTTTTCCGAATTCAACTGAATAGACGTGGCATTTAACCCATTTGGAAACTCAATTTGATTTACGTTGAGGCCAATTCCAACAATGGAATTTTCGAGGTTCATTCCGCGAAGCGTGTTCTCTATCAGAATCCCCGCTATCTTTTTTTTGTCAACCAGAACATCGTTTGGCCACTTTATTTGCACCCTTTTAATCGGAATAAATTCTGAGACAGTCTCCGATACGGCCAATGCTACCGCGGCACTCAGCATGAACTGATCCTTTGCTGCCAAAAAGACAGGCTTCAGGATATAGGAACAAGTAAGGTTCTTTTTAGGTTCAGTTACCCACAAATTAGACCGTTGCCCACGCCCTTCGGTCTGTTCATCCGCAACAATCACCGTTCCTTCAATAGGCATTTTGTCGCGCAGAAGCGTGCGGGCATAGTTGTTGGAAGAGTCGACCCGTTCCAAACGGAAGACCGTGCTTCCTATGAAGAGATTTTTGGTCAATTGAAAGGAGTTTTAAATGGTAAATTTGCGAATTCTAAAATCCCCGAATGAAGAAAACATCCCGCAAAGCGGATACAGAGAAACTCGTTAAAGAAATTATTAACGGTCTATTGGAGAAAAAGGGGAAACATATCGTTACGCTCGACCTTCGTAAAATTGAAAATGCAGTCACAGACTTCTATGTGGTGTGCAGTGGCGATTCTAACACACACGTAAATGCCTTGGCAGGAAGCGTGGAGCAGGAAGTGCGCAAAGCGCTGAAAGACAAGCCTTGGCATGTGGAGGGAACAAGTAATGCCGAATGGGTGTTGATGGATTACGTCAACGTGGTTGTGCACATTTTTCAGCGTACCCCGCGCGAGCATTACAACATCGAAGGGCTTTGGGCCGATGCGATTGTTAAAGAATATGATGAAGTGGCGTAGGCCAAAAGAAGAAGATAATGTCAGAAAAAGAAAAGAAAGAGAAGATAGAGGACAAGGACAAGGAACAGGATAAGAAGCCGAAGAAGGGCAGATTCGACTTTGAGTTCAATTTCAACTTCTACTGGGTATATGTGATTATTGCTGTGGCATTCATTGCAATGAATTTCCTGCCCGATGTTACCAAGGATGAACACACGCTTTCGTCTTCCGAGTTCAAGGAGATGGTCCTGGACAAGGATGTGAAGGAGGTAGTGGTTGTGAACCGC
>JBDNJH010000242.1:0-9219 GCA_041687875.1 Flavobacteriales bacterium
TAAACATCACGCCAAAATGGAAATTTGGAATTACCTCAGGTTATGATTTCGTGAACAACGACATCAGTTACACATCCATGACTATTTACAGAGACCTTCACTGTTGGGAGTTCAGCATGACTTGGGTGCCATTTGGCACGCTGCAAATGTGGAGCTTTGACCTGAAGGTAAAATCCGGCATCCTAGAGAATCTTAAGCTTTCGAGAAGAAAGAATGCGTTTGATTTTTAAACTTCGGTAGCACCCAAAATATTGGAATCGGTAGATGAAAACCACCTGATTTCACCATCCTTCTTAAACCACGTCATTTGCCGTTTGGCAAAACGTCTCGTATTGATTTTGATTTTTTCAGTGGCTTCTACCAAGGTCATTTTGCCAGATAAATGAGCAAAGAGTTCCTTGTAGCCGACCGTATTTAATGCGTTTAAGTGACGCTTTTCAAAAACAGCTTTCGCTTCTTCCAGCCAACCGCTTTCAAGCATTGAATCAACTCGTTTGTTAATCCGTTCGTTGATTTCCTCACGAGGTAATTCCATTCCAATCTTAATAATCTTGAATGGTCGCTTCTGCTTTTCTCCTTGGTGAAATGATGAAAACGGCTTGCCAGTTAAAAGACAGACTTCCAACGCGCGAATAACGCGTTGAGGATTTTGTGTGTCCATCTTCTCAAAATGAATCGGATCGAGCTGGTTGAGTTGGTTTTGAAGCGATTCCAGACCTTCTTCTTCCAAACGCTCGATTAATTGCTTACGAATGACTTCATCTGCTTCAGGCAAATCATCCAATCCATCGCAAATTGCCTTGATGTAAAGTCCTGTACCACCACAGCAGACAACCATGTCATGTGTTTTGAATAGTATTTCGAGTCTTTCCAATGCATCGCGTTCAAACATGCCCGCGTTGTAATCTTCTTCGAGCAATCGCTCGGCAATGAAATGATGTTTGACACGATTGAGTTGTTCAGCACTTGGTTGTGCGGTGCCAATAGGAATATCTCGATAAAGTTGACGACTATCCGCAGAGATAATCTCTGTATTTAACTTCTCAGCCAATTCAGTGGCAAGCTCGGTTTTGCCAACTGCCGTTGGGCCACAAATAACGTAGAGGATTTTTGATTGTCGATTTACAATTGACGATTTTAGAATGTTTGACATGGTGGTGCTGCTTAACCAATCAACTAATCAACTGATATTCTTGTCAACTTTTTAAACTCTATCAACTTGTCGACTGACTACAAGTCGTCCATATTGAAGTCGTCAAATCCCCCTTTGCCATCTTCATCATCCGAATCGTCATCATCATCATCTTCTTCTTCTTCGTCATCATCATCAGAAATTGCTCCCAACTTGCTAAAATCAATTGATGGTGCTTTGAAGCCCTGTTTCTTGCTGGCTGTTTCTGCTTCATTCTGAAGCTGTTCAATTTCTTCCTCGGAAGGGCCATCACCCTCAAACATATCGGCTTCATCCTCGTTTAATAAATCATCCGAAGGAGAATCAATAATTGGTTCGGGCGGTGGTTGTGTGTAATAAGGCGGTTCGCCTTGGCTCTTGGCAGTTCGAGGATAGGTCACTCCCTCTTCGTCCTGCAATATCTTCTGCAATTCCAGTGCGAGACCTACATCTTTATGACTGGTAGTTAGGCACAAAAACCGTTGTCGTGGTACGCTTATGTGATTGACAATTTTCTGATGGTCGCCTTCCAACTTTCCATCTAACGCAACCACAGTATCTCCCTCATACCATTGCTGGTCTGAACTAAAATACTCGGCAGGTTGCCCCATTTCGAAATTGAAACTCCGCACTATTAGCTTGTGCAAATCGGCAAAACGTTGCTTGCCAAGCACATCAATATCACGAAAAACCTCGTGATCATCTTCAATAAAAACTCTGAATCTGTAAACTGCCATGTGTTGTAATTGGGGAAAACGAAGAACGGAAATAAGAAAAAGGTTAAACCTCCATTCTTAATATTGGTTGCATTTGTTCACGTTTTTCATTGTTTATTTCAACTTAATACTTGTTGTAAGGCCAAGTTTAGCTCCTTTTTCTTCCATGAAAACGATTGCTGCTGCTCGGCTATTCTCGATGATACCATCCATGATGGCATCTTTTATCGCATCCTTTATCGTGCCAACTTCTCTACACGGTTTAATGCCAAAAGTCTGCATAATTTCTTCGCCACTCACGGGCGGTTGCCAGCTCAGAACACGGTCTTTCTCTTCTACTTCCTTCATCTTTTCACGAACGATGGTGAAGTTTTTCATGTACCGTTTTACCCTACTGTCGTCCTTACTGGTGATATCGGCTTCGCAAAGCGTCATCAAGTCTTCAACGTCATTGCCAGCTTCAAAAAGCAACCTGCGTACAGCCGAATCGGTCACAACTTCCTGCACCAGCGCAATAGGCCTCAAGTGAAGAAGAACGAGCTTCTGCACGTATTTCATCTTCTCATTCAACGGAAGTTTCAGGTCTCGGAAAATCTCAGGAACAGCACGTGCACCCCGATCTTCATGCCCGTGGAATGTCCAACCAACTTTTGAATGAAACCGCTTGGTAATTGGTTTTTCGATGTCGTGCATGATGGCCGCCCAACGCAACCACAGATTATCTGTGTTTTCAGAAATATTGTCGAGCACCTGAAGCGTGTGGTAAAAATTGTCCTTGTGAGCCTTTCCGTTGATGATATCCACACCAAACAGTTCGGTCATTTTAGGAAAAACGAGATGCAACAAACCTGTATTGAACAGTAGTTTGAATCCTTTTGAAGGAACTTTTGCTAGAATAATCTTATTGAGTTCGTCTGTAATCCGCTCTTGCGAAACAATGGAAATCCGTTCTCGATTCTCATAAATCGCTTGAAACGATTCTTCCTCAATCTGAAAATCTAATTGCGTAGCAAAACGAATGGCACGCATCATTCGCAACGGATCATCGATATAGGTTTTGGCTGGTTCGAGTGGCGTTCTGAGAATGCCTTTCTTCAAATCCCCTACGCCATCAAAGGGATCTACAAGTTCTCCCCACGTTCCATCATTCAGACTGATAGCCATCGCATTGATGGTAAAATCGCGCCTGTCCTGATCATCTTTAATTGAGCCGTCTTCAACCGCAGGTTTTCTAGAATCTTCGCTGTAAGACTCTTTCCGAGCGCCAACGAATTCCACTTCCAAATCCTTGTGATTAATCATAGCCGTTCCAAACCGTTTGAACACGCTAATCTTGGAACCGCCTAATCGTGCTGCAACGGCTTGCGCCAATTCAATTCCCTTTCCTGTGGAGACGACATCAATGTCTTTGGTTTCACGCTCAAGAATGCAATCACGAACGTAACCACCAATTACATAAGCCTCCACGTTGAGTTCTTTCGCGGCTTCGGCAATAAGCTTAAAAATGGGGTGCGTTATGTACTTCTGCATTTGCATTGGGGGCGCGAATTTACTCATGTTGATTCGTTTGGCGTTGAGCCATGGAGATGACGAGATACAAGTGATGCTGGAAGAGTTGCTGACGGTCGGAAATAGTGTATGTTGAAAAGAGCACGCAAATTAAAACGGTTCGTGAAATCTAACCAGTACGCACCTAACAGTACCGAATGAAAAGAAAACCCCGCACTAGGCAGGGTTTTCTCACCATCATATTTGTCTATTACACCTTTCGTTAAATCATAGCTAAAACGCAAGCATTGCGTTAGGAGACGCAAGCATTGCATTCCGAGATGCAAGCATTGCGTCTCTACGGTGTAAACGAAAATTCTCCTGGAATAACGCCCACATCAAACGTATCGACAGCCGCACCTGTGGCTGTATAGCGATAAACGTGTCCGTTTGAGTTGAAATCGCCTGCGTCAGACACATAGATTATATCCGTTTCTGGGTCAGCATTCACTTTATAGGCAGCAGTGTTCAAGAATGCAGTTGTTGGAATAGAAGGAGTAGCAACATCCATTTTAAACACACCACCATTTGCCCAATAAAGTGAAGTGCCGGCTGCATTTTTCTTTAGGCTTGATGGGTAATCGGAAAGTGTGAATTCTAACGAGATTTCGATGTTCATGTTTACTGGGTTGATGCACACCAGTTTCGGAGCTTCGATTCCATAACCACCGTTGGTCATAATCCAAACCCTACCATTGGCATCCATCACCACATTGCTTGGTCCTATTCCCACATTCACGCTATCCATAAGCGTGTTGTTTAGTGTATTGATTTTATAGACTTGATTGGCACTCGTTCCGGCAGCAATCACACCACTAGAAGTCTTCACCATTTCCTCTATTTGACCAGTAACGGTAATGGTTCCGCTTTTAGCCAACGTTTGAGGATCGAATATGGTGATGACACCAGAAAACAGATCAGAAACGTAAGCCTTTGTATTTGTCACTACACAGATATACCGAGGAGATGAAAGCCCCGTAATGGTTCCTTTTGAACTCAAATCTTCTAAGTTCACCACTTCAATTTTTCCTGAATTATTGACAACTACGAATCCAAGGTCGCCCAACGTGACCATGCTCTGGCCTACATCGCCCAACGGGATAGTATTAACAGAAGTGAACACGCCATTGCTCATCTTATCATCATACTTATTGAAGAAAGAAAGACTGGCATTTCCTGCTTGAAAATTCCCTTCATGCACCACAAAAACACCGTTGGTGAATGAATCATAGTTTGTAGGGTCTTCCGGATCATTGGTGTTGCAAGAAGCAAGCGTTAGAATGGCGGCAATCGGTAATAGAAACAACTTTTTCATAGTATTTATTTAGTTTAGATTAATTGAATTGATAGTTAAGATTTATAAGAAATGAACGGCCAGGCATCGGTCGCCAAGCAATGCTTTGATAGTCTGCATTAAGGAGGTTGTCAACGGTAAAGTTGATTCCGACCGTGTGCTTTTTGATGGTGTATTCGTAGCCAAGCGAGACGTAACTGAGTTGGAAGGCGGGCAACGAACTCTTGTTATCTGATGTTGTATACCGTAGTCCGATGTATTGATGTCCGTAAAGCAAAAACAGTTTCGCGAAATGCACCGAGAAATGCGCTTTGGCCTGATGTAGTGGAACGTAAATGAGCTGATTTCCAACGGAAGCATCCGAGGCACTCGCGCTTTCGGTCACCTTGGATGAAACCCACGTGTAGGCTCCATTCAGTTTGAACAAGAACTTGGAGATGGTCAGCGAAGCTTCCAGTTTGGTCTCAATTCCTTTGGATGAAACCGCCCGTTTATTCTGCGGGGTCCACACGTTTCCTTGGGGTAGCCAGATAATCCAATTGTCAATCTCAGATTGAAAATAGGTGGCATCAAACCCAAAACGGAATGTTTTGATTCCTGTCCTGAATGCCAATCCGCCTTCCCAACTGAAACCCGTTTCGCTTTTCAGATCCGGATTTCCGCCCGGAACCCAATAGAGGTCATTCAAGGTTGCAGCACGGAAATTCCGCGACACATTTCCTTTGATAGAGAACCAGTTAGTGGGCTTCACTTCCACTCCTACCAATCCTTGCACGGGGCTGAAGTTTCCATCAATCACATCTTCCCGAACGAGGATTTGGGCAGCCACCCACTTCTTAGGTACATATTTCAACGAAGCAAAAGCGGCCTGCCAATAGCGCCAATGTGGTTTAGAACGATAGGAGCTATCTGACTTTGCATTCTCGGTAAACACATCTCCTCCTGCTTCCAAATGCAGATTATGACCCAGATCCAACTTGTAGCGCATCAAATTTTTGTTGGCCTGGTAAAGATGATGGTAGGTGTATTCGTTATTGTCGAAATACTGCTGATTGCCGTAGATATAGGATGCCGTGACGGAGATTACCGATTTCTTGCCAATTCTCCTCCATTTGAGGGATGACCAGATGTCGCGGTCAAAGAGCGTTTCTATGGATGCCACCATCAGCATAGATGGCGGAAGTTCCTTACTTACCTGCGAATAATAGACCGTGGCCGAAAGTGTATTGCGTTGATTGATATTCAGCCCTAAACTCTTGGAGAAGCCGATGCGCTTGACTGATGCGTGTTTCAGCAGCTTATCTTCCTGCGCTATCGTTGCCAGATTTCTGAATTTGAAATTGTTTTGAGAAGTCTGATATTCTACCGATGTGTTTCCAAATAGCTTCTTGTATCGGTTGCGGAGTTGTAGCGAAACGCCATAGGTCCCAAACGAACCTGCAGAGCCATTCAACTTCACATCCACTCCATCCTTTGTTCTTGGTTTGGTTGAAAGAAGTTCAATCGTTCCTCCAATTCCACCCGAATTGTTGGTCAGTCCAGCACCACCATACAGCACCCGAACACCCGAAATTCCGCTCAACGAAATGGTTGAAAGATCGGTCAGCCCCAGCATCGGATCATTTATTGGAATGCCTTCCCAAACCACTTGTGTATGTTGCGGACCGCTTCCACGAACGGAGAAAATGGCTGTTCCACCAGGATTGTAAGAACGCGTAGAAATGAAACTCTCCGTTTCGAGCACCTGAGTCAACCCTTTCGACTGCAAGAGTTTGTAAAGCAATGTGTCGGTTTCAGAAACGGAAGAACCTATCGCCTCCTCTATCCGCTGCTCCGTAACGGTAACTTCAGGATAAACCAAGCTATCGCTTACCTGTGCAAAACAGATTGCACTTACTGCAATACATACAAGGCACAAGCCTATATTTTTCATCTTAACAGTCCTACTTCCGACCTTTCTCCCGAAGGCGATGGAAATGTGCTGCTTTGGGCAGGTCTTCTGACTTACTCGAACCTATTGGTCTTCCCATCTCTTCGCTTGACGCGGAGAAAAAGTGACCGAGAATAACAGGCCTTCATCGAGCTTACAGCTACGGGAATAGTACCGGACTTACACCGATTTCCCATTTTAATCTCTCACATCTGTTTGGATGGTTGAGAACCTAAAGCGCTGCGAAAGTAGATAAATAGTTGAAGCTAAAAACCACTTTAAATGGATAACTTATGAGATAAATCAGAAAACGAATTTCTGCGTAACCAACGCTTCACCCGTTCTCACCCGAACAAAATAAAGACCGTGTAGAAGTTCGCTTGGTAAATTAACCAGATTGCTTTTAGGAGCTAAGGACGCAACCAACTTACCATCAACAGTATAGAGTTCAATCTGCTGCATCGGTTTTGAGCTTCTGACAGAAAGAAAATTGCCATTTCGGATAATGTCAATGCCTACGGTTTTCGCTTCTTCAATTCCATTGGGAGATTGCGCTCCGATACAATTCATGTAAAATGGAATTTCCATCACGTTTACCTCAGACCAATTAAAATATTGCTGAATGGTTGCTGAAGCATACAAAGTAGGCAAGCTGGCCGTCATGGTTGGACCTCCGCCCGTTGGTTCACCTAAAGCAATAAGCGTGTAGCTGTACATTCCTTTGGGTATGCACAATCGTTCTTCCCAATGTTGCCCTTGTGCTTCCATGGTAAACGTTCCTGATTCAATCACGGCATCTGCGCTGTCAAGAAGGCTCCAAGCAAAATCGCCCAGCACTAGCGCACCTCCATAATTTTCAAACGCAAGAATGATGGAATCGCACTCGTTGGGTGTGCAGAGCGATTCATTCAATTGCCATTCGCACTCAAACTCTTCATAGAAAAGCGAATAAAGTTGCAATACGCCAACGAAGTTTTGCAGTGGATTATGCACTCCCGGCCGTACGGCAAGATGATGAACAGACTGCTGCACGATGCCAAAATAGTTGACGGTTTCCTTGGCAACCGTGTCACCATTACTATCAATTAGGACAAAGCCCGGATAATCGAAGATTTCATTCGAGTTGTTGTTCTCAACCGAAACCACAATAACCGAATCGGTGAATGGGCTGTACTGGATAGAGATAATATCAAGCGAATCGCATGCAGTTTGACCGAATGTGGTTGAGGAAATTAGAAAAAGGAAAAAGGGGAAAAGGTGTTTCATCGTTGGATGGTTTGAAACCAAGACGAAGCTCACTCCTTTAAGATGTCTCGGCTATGCAAGCTCCGCTCGGCATGAAGAGACGGAATCAAATCAATGATGCAGCAACTTCTCTACTCCAATCTTGATTCTTCTTGCGGCTTCTTTCAGATTTGTTTCTGAGGTTGCATAAGAAAGTCGGATGTAGTTTGGTGCTCCAAAAGCTTCTCCTGGCACCATCGCCACATGACATTCATTGAGGAAATACATGCAAAGGTCGTTGCTATCGTTAACCTCTTGTCCATTGAATGAGTGACCGAATAACGCACTCACTTCAGGAAAAAGATAGAAGGCCCCATCTGGTAATTTCGTTTTGAATCCTTCAATATTCGAGAACAAATCGGTCACTAACTCACGTCTCTTTTCAAAGATGGAACACATCTCAGAAAGCCAAGCATCATCCATATTCAATGCATCAATAGCTGCGCGCTGGGCAATGGAACAAGCTCCCGAAGTAATCTGTCCCTGCATCTTGTCGCAGGCCTTGGTGATCCAAAGTGGCGCACCGATGTAACCGATGCGATAACCCGTCATGGCGTAAGCCTTTGAAACACCATTTACCGTAATCGTTTGGTTGTAAACCTCTGGGAATTGCGCTAGACTTTCGTGTTTTCCAACGAAGTTGATGTGCTCATAAATCTCATCAGAAATGGCAAAAACGCCAGGGTATTTTGCAATGACTTTAGCAAATCCGGCCAACTCATCCTTCGTGTAAAATGAGCCAGTAGGATTACTTGGCGAACTGAAAATGATAAGTTTAGTGTCGTCATTTATCGCTTCTTCCAACTCCGCAGCGGTCGATTTGAAATTCGTTTCAATCCCAGAGGTCACAAACTTCGCCTTGCCTCCAGCCAGTTTCACCAACTCTAAATAACTCACCCAATAAGGTGCAAGGATGATAACCTCTTCGCCAGGATTCACCAAACTCAGAATCACATTGGCAAGCGACTGCTTAGCTCCTGTTGAAACCAGAATCTGCTCAGGCGTGTAAGTCAGTCCATTCTGACGTTTGAACTTATCAGCTATTGCCTTGCGTAATTCAGGATAACCAGCCACTGGCGGATAATGACTCCAGTTGTCATCTATGGCCTTTTTGCCTGCTTCCTTTACTTGGTCTGGCACATTCATATCAGGTTCTCCCAAACTCAGCGAAATCACGTCAATCCCTTCTGCCTGCAAAGCGCGACTTCGCTGCGCCATGGCAATGGTTTGTGATTCACTTAGTTTCTTAATCCGTTCTGAAAGGTGCTTATCCATA
>JBDNJH010000243.1:0-6054 GCA_041687875.1 Flavobacteriales bacterium
CCCGCAGCTTCGGATAATCTTTGAGAACCGTCCACTTTGACATATTCTCAAAAACAGTTACGTCAAGCAAACCATCTGTTGGATTAGCAAATGGCGCAGGAATCATTCCGCCACCGTTATATCTACAAATGGCAACACACAGATTGAATATCTTCTCGGTGCGCACCACATCGTTATACTTCAATGTCAACTCTGGTGCTTCAAACGAAAGCAATCCTTTGAACACGATGTAATCGTAGAACAACTTTCCATGAAACAGATTCGAGCTTTTACGTGCTTCAGTAATGAGCACCGCGCATTGCGATTCGTAAGCCACGCCAGCGATGTTCACGAAGTAATGTTTGGCCGGTTTACCATCCTTCATCAAATCGATTATGCCCAAATCGTGTTTAATCTCTAAGCCTTTATTCAAAGTAGCAACCCAATCTTTGGGATTATCAGGAACCTTATAGAATCGTGTCCAATCGTTGCCAGTTCCACTCGGATAATGGGCCAATAACACATCGTCTGGCGCACAGGTTTTCTGTGTCATCAATCCGTTTACGGCAGCATTCAGCGAGCCATCTCCTCCGTAAGAAGCAATTTTACGATAACCTTCGGCACAGGCTTGCATCACCAATTCTTCAATATGTCCGTTGAATTCGGATGACCATACTACTGGGTCAAATCCTTCTTTCAAAAATCCTTCATGAACAGATTTCCATTTCGTGCCGCCTTTACCATCGGCTGATGCGGGATTGATGATAAAAAGCCAACGGTTTTCCATGTGGCGCAAATGTAATGTCTGTAGAGACGCGATTCATCGCGTCTGCCTAATCAATACAAACGCGATACAATGGAGACGCGATGAATTGTGAGACGCGATGAATTGTGCGATGCGATGAATTGTGAGACGCGATGAATTGTGAGACGCGATGAATTGTGAGACGCGATGAATCGCGTCTCTACGTATTATTTTCGCACCGTGCGCATCGCCCTCATACATTATCGACTTTTAAGGAAAGGTGGTCTTGAAACGAGACTGTTCAACTATTTAAACTATTACTCTTCTAAAGGTCACGAAGTGCATCTCATTGTGTCTAAGATTGATGCAGACGTGGTCATTCCTTCTTCGGTTCAAATTCATCAGGTTAACTTAAAGGGGGTGCCAAAACCTATTCGAATGTGGTTCTTTAACAAGGGGTTGAAGTCCATTATGGATAAGAATAGTTTTGATCTAAGTGTTTCCTTAGGGAGGACTTCACATCAGAATCTGGTGATGTGTCCTGGGACACACCTAGGTTATATGAAAGCATTGAACTTTCGATTTCAAGGTCCGATAGACAGGATGAATGTGTATTTGGATAAGCTTGCTTACCGTGATTCCAAATTGGTGCTGGCCGCATCCGAGCAGATCAAAGATGAACTGATGCACTACGCGCATGTTTCAGAATCGAAAATCCGCGTGTTGTATCCGCCAACGGATGTCAATAGGTTCAATCAATCAGGAATCAAGCGAAAAGGAGATTGGCGAGCGAAGTATGGGTTTTCAAAAACCAAGAAAAGCCTACTATTTGTGACCACTGGAAATCACCTGAAAGGATATGATTTCCTATTGAACCTGATGGCGAAATTGGTGGATGAACCTATTGAATTGATTATTGCTGGCGTAAAACCCATTCATACTGAGCTGAAGAATGTAAAGTATGTGGGATACTCCGAAAACGTGAATGAATTGATGTGGGCTGCCGATGCCTTGGTGCATCCTGCCAAGTATGAGGCTTATGCACAAGTGGTTAGCGAAGCTCTTTTATGTGGACTTCCAGTGGTAGTTTCCCACATGGTTGGAGCAAAATCGGTTGTTTCGGAAGATGTTGGCATCGTTGTAAGTTCATTCAACGAAGATCTTTGGCTATCGGCTATGAAGGAGGTTTTGAATCAGACATGGTTCATAGATGTGAATTTTGCCCAGCGCCATGAGTTGACTGTTGAACAGCATTGCGAACGGATCTTGGAGTTGGGCAGAAGCATATAGGGCTCTCAGAAAGTCGTCAACTATTTGAAAGTTGACGACTCTAAGAAACTACCTCTTCCCCAGTTCCACGACTTCCAGATCTTTGATGTTTCCAGCATCTAGCGTAAACCGCAAAAGCGTTTTCATCAGATGAAAACCATGGTTGCCGCACGCTCCGGGGTTCATGTGTAGGCAATTGTATTTCTTATCAAACATCACTTTCAGGATGTGCGAATGGCCGCAGATGTAGAGTTTCGGACGTTCCTTTTGGATGAGTTCACGAACGCGAGCTGTATATCTGCCTGGATAGCCGCCAATGTGCGTAATAAGCACCTTCACTCCTTCCAACTCAAACAACTGATTTTCGGGGTGTACGACACGAAGTTTATCTCCATCAATATTGCCATAAACGGCACGCAGCGGCTTCCATTTGGCGAGGGTATCGGTAACATCTAGGGTGCCAATGTCTCCAGCGTGCCAGATTTCATCGCAGCTCTCGAGGTATTTCGGAAGCGCGGAATCGAGATAACCGTGGGTATCAGACAGCAGACCAATTCGCTTCATTAACGCATTAAGAATATCTCGCCAGTGTATTGGCTCTGATTATTATTTGCATCAACAATTACGAAGCGATAGATGTACATTCCGCTTTCTACCTGCTTGCCTTTGTAGGTGCCATCCCATTCAAATTCCATATTGGAAGAATAGAATAGATTCTCGCCCCAGCGGTCGTAAATCCACATTTCGTATTCCTTCAGTCCTACTCCATTTCCTGCAAATGTTTCGTTGAGGCCATCTGCATTTGGCGTAAATGTGTTTGGAATGTAGAACGCGATGGCAGGTTTGACGACTACTCGTATGGAGGTGACATCATCACAGCCGTAATCGTTATTCACTGTTTGAATAACCTGATAATTTCCAGCTTCCTGATATTCGTGAGACGGATTTTGATCCAAGGAAATGGAACCATCAGCAAAATCGTACAACCATTCGGTGGCGCCAAAACTCTCGTCCGAGAAATCTACCCGAGGAAAGAACATGATGTATTCCTCCTTATCTGCACTGAATCCCGCTATCGGGCGTGGCCACACATCAACCGCATCAACAACGATGAGCGTATCATCACATCCTTTGGTTGATGTGGCTATGAGACGAACGTCATACAGTCCGCTGTCTGGGTAAACCGTCTGCGGATTAGCTTGCGATGAAGTGATCCCTTGTCCTAAATCCCATTGGTAACTGGCAATGTTGTATCCGTTCGGAATGGTGGTCTGATTGTCAAACACCACGGTAAGCGGCTGACAGCCCTCATTTGGAATGGGAGTGTACGAAATCTGTGGAAGCGGAAATATTTCGACCTGATGTGTTACCGTTTCGGTGCAACTGAAGTTGGAGGTGGCGAGAAGCGCTGTCGGATAAAATCCCTCAGCAGGATAAGCATGTGTTGGAGATTGGAGGGTTGATGAGGTCAGGTCTCCAAAATCCCAATCGTAAGCATCAATGGTTCCTTCGCTTATCTCTGATTGATTGATGAAGGATACGATGTCTTCAAAGCAGGTGTCGTTGTGCGCAAATTCAGGTTCTGGCAATACATACACTCGAATGTCTTTGGTGATGGTGTCTTTACAGCCAACAGCCGAGGTAACGGTGAGGAATACAGGCAAATAACCTGTTTGAGGGAAGATGTTTGTAGGGTTCTGAAGATTGCTGGTGGCCGAGAATCCGAAATTCCAAACATTATTGGTGATAAGACCAGCTGAAATGGCTGACAGGTTCGTGAATGTCGTTACCTCATTGAAGCAAACGCTATCGGCAGAAAAATCTGCAACGGGTATCGGATGAATGGTGATTGTTTGAACCAAGGTATCCAGGCAACCAAGGTCTGTTTCTACAATCAATTCCACATCATAATCAGCTGGTGCTGGGTAAAGATGTGTAATGGGTACTCCTCCATTTGCAGTTGTATTGTCGCCCATATCCCACATCCACGTATCGACAGAGCCTGAATTGCTGGTGCTTTGATTAGTGAAAGTTGCAGCTGCATTCAGACAAACATTACTGAACGAGAAATCGGCAATTGGCAGTTGATACACTTCTACCTGCTGTTGGGTTGTATCGCGGCAGCCATTGTTGGTTTCCACCATCAACGTCACGGTGTAATTGCCGAATGTGGCGTAGTCATTTGAGGTGTTCTGAATTGCATCCGCGTTCGCATCACCAAAATTCCAATCCCAAGTAGCAATGCTACCAGAGGCAACCGCAGATTGATTGGCAAAAAGCATCGTCTCATTCAGACAGACATTTTGAGTGGCGAAATCAGCAATGGGCTTTGGATTAACAACAGTTGCTAACGTAAGCGAATCAACACATCCAAAATCTGAAGTGACAGTCAATTGGACATTGATTGAGCCTGCATTTAAGTACGTATGAGGCGGGTTTTGAGAGAGGGAAGATGTATTATCACCAAACGCATAATTCCACCCAACAATTGTTCCTACAGGAATGCTTGAAGTATCTGTGAATAGCATAGGCTCCAACTGGCAAATGTTCGGTATTTCAAACCCAGGTACAGGAAGCGCATGAAGAGTAATTTGCTGCGTAGTTGTATCACCACAACCTTGGTTGCTGATAGCAATCAAGGTTACATCATATTGACCATAAACAGCATAGGTATGTGTGGGATTCTGCTGCGCAGATATTGCCGCATCTCCAAAATCCCACTGCCAAGAATCCACCGTTCCTGTTGTGATGCTTGAAAGGTCTTCAAACGGATAATTGGGTCTAAAGCAATCGTCAATTGGGGTGAAATCAGCTTGCGGAAGCGGGAATATCTCCACCATCTGTTCAGAAGTATCTCTGCATCCAAAAGAATCCTCTACAATCAATCGGGCATTGTAGGTATTAACCGCAGGGTACTGATGCGTTGGACTTGAAGTATTATCTGTTGTGTTATCGCCAAAATCCCAATCCCAAACTGTGATTGGATAATCTCCTTGAGCTGATTGGCCTGTAAAAACCGTATTCTCATTCAAGCATTGGTCTGAGAAAATGAAATCTGCCGTTGGTCTGTCCCAAACCGTGATATTTCGCAGTACGGTATCTCTGCAACCAAGCGTATCCTTAACAATCAGTTGAACAGTGTAATTTCCACCCGTTTGATACACATGCGTAGGATTTGCATTGGCTAATGTGATGTTGGTAAATGTTTCGGTGGTATTATCGCCATAGTTCCATGACACTTCGCTGAAGTGGCCAAGGTTGTTGAAATTCCCACATTGCTCTATGAAGGTGAAATGTGCCGTATCGTCTGAACATACCTCGGCATCCTCCACCGTAAAATCGGCAAACAATTCGTAGGTGAAATCAGAATAATATACGTCCTGCTGAGAGTAGTTATAGAACCCGAATCGGCCCGGTTCAAAACAGTCGTTTATATCGAAAATCGTATCTCCATCAACAAGAATAACTGCGCGGTTTACGGTGTAGGTTACTTCAATTTCGTGGTCGACATTCCGCACCCAGCCGTTGTTGCCATAATTGGTTGCAACCACCGTGAACTCAGGCGTAATGGTATGTCCCCAAAAGGTGGCAGCATATTGTCCATTCGGTATAGTTCCGACCGCATGACTCAGATTAAATCCTTCCTGACCGCTGAATCCCCCACTTGTCTGTGTTCCCTGCTTCCAGTCAAAAAGCCATGTATCAAAATTATCGTTTGCGCCTAAAGGATTTTTAAATCCAAACACCACTCCCATAAAGTCATCATCGCCATCGGTAGTTCGCATTTTTCCTTTCATACGCACATTGATGTAATCAACTGGAGTTACAAAAAAGGTTGGGTTGCCATTTGTAGTCTGATGGATTCGCGCTCCAGCATTTTCAACCACCCAGTTTCCGTTTGCTAAGATTCCAGCTTGTACCCATGTGTAGAAGTCAACATCCGTTAGGCAGGCCGGAATATTGACAGTGATTGTTTGCGTTCCTGTACAACCATTTGCATCTGTGACCACAACGTTGTGAGATCCTTGGCACAATCCAGTTGCAAGCTGTGATGTTTGACC
>JBDNJH010000244.1:0-5285 GCA_041687875.1 Flavobacteriales bacterium
CCAACAGATCAAGTAACCACGCATTATCATGGTAAATTGATTGATGGAACTGTATTTGACAGTTCGGTCAACCGCAATTCGCCTGCAACCTTTCCTGTAAATGGCGTCATTCAGGGCTGGCAAGAAGCCCTTCCAATGATGAAAGAAGGCGATAAATGGGAACTATTTATACCATATACGCTTGCTTATGGCGAGAATGGGGCAGGAGGTAGCATTCCTCCGTTTGCAACACTTATTTTTGAGGTCGAATTAATAACAGTTAACTAAATATGAAAAAGATTCTTTTTACCATGATGGCTGCTGCAACGTTTGCGGCCTGTAATACCAACACCACTAAGGATGTTGCTTTGATTGATTTTGCTGATTCTGCTAGCTATGCCGTTGGAACATCTATTGGTGCCAACCTTGCTGCCGATTTCAAAGCACAGGGAGTTGACACCTCATTTAAATCAGAGATTTTACTTGCTGGTCTTGCCGCTGCTCTTGCCGAAGACACCGCCAATTCTAAAATGACGCAGGAACAAGCACAAGAAATTGTTGGCCGTTTCTTTGAGAAATTGAATACGGAGCGTGCGAATAAGAATGTTGAGAAAGGCAATGCTTTCCTTCAGGAAAACGGAGCCAAGGCTGGTGTTGTAACCACCGCAAGCGGATTGCAATACATCGTTTTAAATGAAGGTACTGGTGCCACGCCAACTTCTGCTGATCAGGTTCGTGTTCACTACACAGGAAAATTGATGAACGGTGAAGTGTTCGATAGCTCTATCGAGCGAAATGAGCCAGTTGAGTTCTACGTAAGAAGCGTAATTCCAGGTTGGACAGAAGCTTTGCAGTTGATGAAAGAAGGAGCTGAATACAAGCTTTTCATTCCTGGCGACTTGGCCTATGGCGAGCAAGGAAACCCAAGAGGTGGAATTGGTCCAAACGAAGTGTTAATCTACGATGTGAAACTGATCGATGTGATTAAGGAAGAGACGAAAAAATAAGCTATCGTTTCAATACCATATTTTCAATCAGTAAGGCCCTATTTAGGGCCTTACTTGTATAACGGAGGTGGAAGAAATTGTTGTTTGCTAGTTTCTGTGCAACCCGATTTTCAAAGGCCGTTATCATTCCAGCATGGAAGAAGAAGAACGATTTGTCATTCAGTACATCGACTGAAGTGGCTTCGTTCGATTCAATTTTCAAGTTGAGTTTCAAAGCTGCGTTCTCCAGCATCACTTTATTCATTCCTGAAGCGTACTTCAATAGGGATTGAATATCAGCTTCGATTTTTGCTTCAATCTTGGTTTTATATTCTGACGGAAGAAGCGGAATTAACCGCGAAACGTGATAGAGAATAAGCTCGGTTGTAGGATAATTAGGAGCAGAGTAGAAGGGAAGCGTCTTGTATTCGTCATTCACAATGGCTTCTGTGATAAATGTGAGCGTATCGTGGTCGAATTCGTTCAAATCATCCTTAAAATGAGTGAGAATCATGCGCATGAGATTGCTCAATACACAGATGTCAAATTCGATATACATCTTCTCACCGAAAAAGGTGGAATAGCATTTCAGGTCGCGGTAATTCTCCAACGGATTGAAGGCACGTTTGTAAGCCAGATTGGCGTGCTTTTTCAGCTTTTCGCGGAGTTTGTCTACGCGTTCTTTCGAAGCATTCTCAGTCAAATAAACCAAAGCCGTATCATCCACATCATCAGGAATCTGAAAATGCTTGAAACGGTGCATGAGCAGCCCATTCGGGAAATGCCGGCTCGGTTTCGTCTGCCAAAAATTGTAAGTATTCAGTCCGTCTTTATTTTGAAACAACTGAAAGCTGGACTTGGCATCAGCAACCATTTTATCTACCAACACCTTTTCTGATGGTGAGTAATGCCCATCCAAACCTTGCAGGATATGAACCACCGAAGCGGTGAAAAATAGATTGTCATCTTCCCGTTTATATGGAAGAAAAGGATGGTAACGCTGAGAGGGGAAAACTCCTTTTGGGTAGATGGAATCTCCTCGAGATTGAAGCGTTTGTAGCTCCAAAAGCAAACCCTTTACCGAAGAGAAATCGTTCTGTTTATCCGATTGCGACATCGGATGCAAGGTAATGCAACATGGCTTTTTATGGGTAGTCACCCTGAACTTGTTTCAGGGTCTAAATAGATACTGAAACAAGTTCAGCATGACGATGATTACTTGATGTATCTGAAATCATGCCCGCTCTTCAATTGAATAAGCGTATCGTAAATAAGCTTAATCACGTTGTCCACATCATCCTTATGAACCGTTTCAACGGTAGTGTGCATGTATTTCAATGGAAGCGAGATAAGCGCAGAGGCAACTCCTTCGCCAGAATAAGCAAATGCATCGGTATCGGTCCCGGTGGCGCGTGTTGCAGCTGCTCGTTGGAACGGTATTTTATTCTTCTCAGCCGTTTCCACAATCATATCCAATAGATTGTTCTGAACTGCTGGTCCGTATGTAAGAACCGGGCCTTTTCCTGCGGTCAAATCACCTTGGGTTTTCTTCTCATACATCGGAGTTTGCGTATCGTGACACACATCCGTGATGATGGCAACATCTGGCTTAATGCGTCTTGAAATCATTTCAGCACCACGTAATCCGATTTCTTCTTGCACCGCATTCACGATATACAGTCCGAACGGTAGTTTTTTCTTCTTCTCTTTCAGCATTCGCGCCACTTCGGCAATCATGAAACCACCAATGCGGTTGTCCAACGCACGACCTACCACATAACGGTCATTCAGAATAATCATCTCATCCTCAAAGGTGATGACCGAACCTACGTGGATTCCTTTTGCCTCAACTTCCTCTTTTGTGCTACAACCAGTATCTATAAAGAGGTTCTTTAGACTTGGAGATTCCTCCTTAGCCGCATCTCTCACATGAATGGCAGGCCATCCGAACACGCCTTTTACAATTCCTTTCTTCGTGTGGATGTTGACACGCATCGAAGGAGCTATCTGATGGTCAGAACCACCGTTTCTACGCACGTAAATCAGACCTTCCGCTGAGATGTAATTCACGAACCATGAGATCTCATCCGCATGCGCCTCAATTACAACCTTGTATTTCGCCTCAGGGTTGATAATGCCAACCGCAGAACCGTACACATCTGTGTAATACTCATCAATGTAAGGCTTGATATAATCTAACCAAAGTTGCTGGCCAGACGATTCAAAACCCGTAGGTGATGCATTATTTAAATAGGTTCTGAGGAAATCAAGGCTTTGGCTACGCATATCTGTTAGTTTGTTCTGCTGAATTTGCGCAAATATAAGGTTGGGTGTTAGAATAAAAAAGCTCCATACCGAGACTTTGATAAGATTCATTCTAGCATTGAATGTGTGTTTAAGTATCGAATTTATTTGCGGTGCTTTTTAAACAATATCGAATTCGGCATTGCTTAAACCATCCCAATCACGAAGTTTGATGCCACCAAACTAGGGGTGGATTTTAATTGGATGCAATGACAAACTCAGACATTTACAAGCTTGTATACGAAATAGTAACAGAAGCAATGATTGTGGCGAATCGTTCTGGAGTAATCGTTCAGGCCAATCCAGCGGCAATCCAGCTTTTTGGTTATCCTATGGATAAACTTGTAGGGATGAATGTGGATAATCTTCTGCCAGATGCGCTTAGAACGATTCACAAACAGCATCGAGAAAAGTATGTGCAGAATCCGAAGCGAAGGTCAATGGGTACTGGCTTGGATCTTCATGCGCAAACCGCCACAGGCAAACTTATTCCAGTAGAAATATCTCTGAACCATGCTCAAATGGAAGGGGAATTTCATGTGGTTGCTCTTATATCAGATGTTTCCGTCAGAAAAACTACCGAGCAACGAATGCTTCAGCTGAATAAAGATTTGGAGGAAGGCGTTGAACAACGAACCACAGAATTGAATGCTGCGGTAAAGGCACTGGAAGAAAGCCAGCACCTCTATTCACTTATTGCTCAAAACTTTCCGGATGGCACCATCAATGCCCTAGATGCTAATCTTAACTACATTTTTGCCGAAGGAAAAGAGTTTGTCAGGAGCGGTATTGACAGGAAAAAAGTGATTGGGTTGAATTACATTTCATTGTTGCCCGAGGCTTATCAAGAACGTGTTCGGAATGAGTTGCAAAAAGTTTTAGAAGGCATTCCTCGGTCATTCGAAATCGTGTCTAAAGGCAACTCGTATATTATGAGTGCGGTTCCGCTATATGATGAAGAAAACGGCATTGACCGGTTACTGTTGGTTGAAAAGAACATCAGCGAACAGAAGCAGGCCGAGCAAGATATGATTAATGCGTTGAACAAGGAGCGCGAACTCAACGAATTGAAATCTCGCTTCGTTTCGATGGCTTCGCACGAGTTCCGAACACCTCTAGCCACCATTCTTAGTTCAGTGAACCTGGTCAATCGACACGCTGAGACCAGCAATCAAGATGGGATAACTAAGCATGTTGGTCGCATCCGCAATTCAGTTCGAAACCTGACCTCCATTCTCAATGATTTCCTTTCCTTGGAAAAGTTGGAACAAGGAATGGTTCAATTTCACACAGAAGAGTTCAGTATGTTCGAACTGGCGCATTCCGTTACCGAGGATATTGGTGGAATGACCAAAGAGGGTCAACATATTGAGCTAAATTGTTGTCCAAATAAAAACGTTTGTACAAATGGGATTATCAACGGGCTCGACCCTCAATTAATTCGCAATGTGCTTTTCAATCTGCTTTCCAATGCGGTCAAGTACAGTAGAGAAAATACGGTGATATCAATCACAATTGAAATCGGGAAAAATCTTACTATTGCTGTTTCGGATCAAGGAATGGGAATTCCACAAGAAGAACAACAACATCTTTTTGAACGGTTTTTCCGTGCCAAAAATGCAACACACGTGCAAGGAACAGGTCTTGGGTTAAACATTGTGAAAAAACATGTTGAATTAATGGGTGGATCAATCAATTTTACCAGCCAACTTGAGGTAGGCACTACCTTTGAAATCACATTGCCAATTGAGAAGTAAATAGGAACTGATGGATAAAAAGAAAATTCTAGTTATTGAGGATAACCTTGAAATGCGCGAAAATATTGCGGAGATATTGGAGTTAGCCAATTACGATATTGTAACAGCGGAGGACGGAAAAAAAGGAGTTATCGCGGCAAAATCCGAACGTCCAGACCTTATCATCTGCGATGTAATGATGCCCGAGCTAGACGGTTATGGTGTGCTTCATATTTTGGGAAAAGACCCGATTACCTTGGCCATTCCTTTTATTTTTCTC
>JBDNJH010000245.1:0-3775 GCA_041687875.1 Flavobacteriales bacterium
CAATGCGCCCGTTTCATCAGAAAAACGAACGGAATAGCGTGGATTTGTGCCTACCGTTCCATCCACCTTAAAACCTGCACGTTTGATGGCGTCAACAGCCTTCTTGCTGAAATTGGTTTCCTCCGTTCCGCCAGAAAAGGTGTTCACATTTCGAACACCATAAAATGCAGCGGCCGTTGCAGCCCAAATTTGTCCGAACTGGCTTCTGCGGGAATTATGCGTGCAAATGAAGATGAGATTGACCGTTTCTCCCTCGGCAATTTTGCCGTTGATGTAATTAGAAACCTCTTCCAGTTCCTTTCTGCGTGAAGACGGAATCGTCTTGAATGCAGATACTAAAGTCAGCACATAAATATGAATATCGCGCAAGAGCGAAATGGGCTTTAAGGATGGTTGTGCTGGTTTAGGAGAAGATTCCATTTGGCTTTTTTGTTGGGCAAACAACTGCTGCCTTTCAATCGTCCTCATTTGAGTTTTGGGTAGATGAATGAGTATCAGGTATGGAATTGCGAGTAGGAATACCATGATGATGGAACCGAATAGAAGAAGCATGACAATACCAGCTTCGAGCAGGGCGCCAATTCCCGAATAGGAATCGAAATTGTTTGAACTCATTTCGAAGATGCCTCCAACAGCCACGCCAAAAAACATCAATACCATGAAAAACACAGGGGCGGCAGCGATGATGGCCAAATAGCCCCAATTCACCTTAATCATGTAGTTATAAATGAACCACTTTTCAGGAAATAGAGTTGAATGGCCAGCTTCGGTTGATCTGGCGTAAATCCATTTTCCTAGTCCAACGGCAGGAAAGAGAATCAGCCAAGCAATGCGCAACGGTTTCATGTTTCCGTTGGTCTTCACCAAATGAACGATTGCGAGCACGATACCTACAATGATGTTGTAAGCGAGATAGGAAAGAAGGATTTCAGTCATTAAGAAAAAGCTACGGATGCAAAGAACAACACTTTGACCCACTTATTGAAAGCGGGTCAAAGCATTGCAACAATCTTAGCAACATCCACCTCCAGGTGCACAGCACGAATCTTGGGTTGATTGTCCTAGTGCGACTTTCTGCTTTGCTGGTGGAATACCGCAGGCATCTTTAGCCAAACAATCAGTTTGCATGTTGGTCAATACAAAGGCTTTGCCGTCAAATTCAAGACCATAGGTTCCGATGGTAGCTGTTTGATATTCTACTTCCACCTCGGTATCGGTCAGTCCCAATTTTTCTTCAGATAGAAGAATGATATTCAACAATTTGGTGGCCGCCAATCGGTGGTCGTGGTCGTTGGCCGACCAAAGCTGAAAGTTCACTGCTTCGTCCTTTCGAACCGTTCCTCCACAGTCAATGAAATGGTGCTTCACGCTGCCCACTTCGGTCACATGGAAATGGGCTGGAACCTGCGTCCCATCTTCTAAACGAAAAGTGAGCTCATTCATTCCGTTCAACGCTTCTTTTACTTCTGATAGTTTCATGATCTGTTTGTTTAATTATCGGTTTATTACGATTAATGATTTCAAATTTTTTTCAGCAGCAGGAGGAAGAGGTGCAACAGTTATCCAAAAGGAAACTCAATCGGCTTTTAACAGTATCAAGTTTGTCAGTATTCAAGCAATAGCAAACGCTAGCACCTTCAACGGTTCCATGTATGAACCCAGCTTCTTTTAACGCTTTCAGATGCTGAGAAACAGTTGCTTGAGCCAATCCAACTTCACTGACAATACTGCCGCACACACAGATTTTCTGAGTGCTCAAGTATTGAAGAATAGCAATCCGAGCAGGATGCGCCAATGCTTTGGCCATTTCTGCGAGCGAATTCTGCTCTTCGGTGAACTGATGTGTTTTAGTTAATCCCATATCAATCGCAATATTACGATAATTAATAATAGTAAAATGATTTGATTCAAATTTTTCATTTTGAATTGCGGTATTTTAGCCGAATGTCCCAATCAATTAACATAGCTGAACTGGCTAAAAAGGTAATTTCGGGTGACCGTGTGGCACTCGGTCAGGCCATTACGTTGGTTGAAAGTACACGAGAGGAGCAGCAGCTAAAAGCAGCTGAATTATTGGAGATATGTGCTCCTCATACAATCGAAAGTAAACGGATTGGTATTACAGGCGTGCCTGGAGTTGGTAAGAGCACATTCATTGATGCTTTTGGTTCCAAGTTGACTGAATCGGGTAGGAAGGTGGCAGTTTTGGCGGTTGATCCAAGTAGTGGCATTTCGCACGGTAGCATTTTGGGCGATAAGACCCGAATGGACAAGCTTGCTGCCGAACCAAATGCTTTTATCCGTCCAACACCATCAAGCGGTTCATTGGGAGGCGTGGCACGCAAAACGCGAGAAACCATCACGCTTTGCGAAGCGGCAGG
This sequence comes from Flavobacteriales bacterium, assembly GCA_041687875.1. Classification (GTDB taxonomy): domain Bacteria; phylum Bacteroidota; class Bacteroidia; order UBA10329; family UBA10329; genus UBA10329. Next base: position 2,382 of record JBDNJH010000245.1, read on the forward strand.
ATTTGACACGATTTTGATAGAAACGGTTGGAGTAGGGCAAAGCGAAACTGCCGTTCATTCCATGGTTGATATGTTCGTTCTGCTGGTTCTTGCAACTGCTGGCGATGAGCTGCAAGGCATCAAACGCGGCATCATGGAAATGGCCGATTTGGTTATTATCAATAAGGATGATGGCGAGAATGCAAGTTATACGAAGCTTGCAAAAGCCACTTATCATCAGGCGCTTCACATGTTCCCCGCCAAGGAAAGTGGCTGGACTGTTCCGGTGATTTCATGTTCATCGCTGAGCGGAAATGGAATTGAAGAGATTTTGAACGCTACCGAAAGTTATTTTAATCACATTCGGGTGAATGGATTCCTTGAAAAGCAACGTGCCAATCAGAATGGTTTTTGGCTGAAACAGGCCATCAACGAAGAATTGAACCATCGGTTCTTTTCAGATCTATCCACCAAAAAAAGATTGGAGCAATTGACCGATGATGTGAAAAATGGGAAGATAAATCCGTTTGCAGCAGCGCGCGAACTCCTCAAAAACTGGGGTTACAGAAGCTGACGCGCCTCGGCTTTCAGCGTCTCAATGGCATCTGCCGTTGGCGAAATACCAGCTGTGCCCAGTATCTCAAACAGCGCTGAACTGAACTGAACTCCAGTTGCATTGTCGCCAACTTTCTTTCCTGCAAGTTCAATCAACTGGTTCATCGCATTCCGACTCTCAATCAACTTGTTCCAAGCGGCACTCGAAACATAAATCTGTTGGGTGAGATTGTGCTCAAATTCTTCACGAATAGTGCGTTGAAGTTCACGCTTGAAAATGGATGATGTCATTGCTGGACGATGAACCCTCGGAATCATCTGATTCGGTTCAATTCGCTCTAGGAAAAGAATCAAACGCTCGTATGCTTGTAGCCTCGTTGGAATCATTCCTGAACTGGGAACTGCAGCCGATTTGATGCTGGCAGTGGCTTGAATGAGGGCAATTTGCCGTTGTTCTTCCATGAACTTCTTCAGTAGAAAGTAGGCAGTTGCGAACACGATTCCAGATGGAACAGTGTATTTTAATATTTCGAGAATGGCAGAGACTACTTCGTTCATGACGTGAATTTGGGGTGAAATTACTTTTTAGTTATTGGGTTATCTGTTATTGGTTATTAGGGATGGACATATAGTCGATGGTTCACAGTCCACAGACCATGGACTATCGACCACAGACGAAAAACCTCAACGCTTCCATTAGCTTTGCGCAAAATTTCAGCTATGGATAAGCACCTTTCAGAACGGATTAAGAAACTAAGTGAATCACAAACCATTGCCATGGCGCAGCGAAGTCGCGCTTTGCAGGCAGAAGGGATTGACGTGATTTCGCTGAGTTTGGGAGAACCTGATATGAATGTGCC
>JBDNJH010000035.1:0-4666 GCA_041687875.1 Flavobacteriales bacterium
AAACTTCATGTTGGCTAGCAAAACTTTTCGGAAGGGCAGCAAAACATTTCTGAAGGGCAGCAAAACTTTTCGGAAGGGCAACAAAACATTTCGGAAGGGCAACAAAACTTTTCGGAAGGGCATTAAAGGGTTTATGTAAGTGCCGCGCGGGCTTCCTGATAAGGGCTTTTTTGTGCCTTTCTGCCCTGCTTGTAGGCATAGCGCTTATCGAGGTAGTCTGTAAGCAATGCCTGAAAGATGGGCAGGGTAATCCGTTTTATCAGTGTGTTTGAGCAACGCGAAAACCCGTGTTCAATTAGAGACCCTTCGTTCCTCAGGGTGACAAACGGAGCATAGCGACACATTATCTCCTTTTCTCTTTGTCTCTTTGTCTCTTTGTCTCTTTGTCTCTCTATCTCTCTATCTCTTTACAAACGAATCAACCAGTCAACTAAGCCTCCAAATTTTTCACCATCGTTAAAATGGTAGCAATGGCGCAAGTCTCGTTTTCTTGGTCGTAAACTTCAACCAGCCATTTCACAATTCCCTTGCGGATGTCTTGTTCGTCTTTCTTTTCTTGCTGAATTTTCTCTTTGCAAGTAAGACGAACTCCAATGGTCATTCCGGGATAAACGGGTTTGGTGAAGCGTGCTTCGTCAATGCCGTAGTTCAAGAGCACGGGGCATTTTCTGTTCTCCACAAACATGCCTGCTGCTTTGGAAAGAATCCAATAGCCATGCGCCACGCGGCCTTCAAAGAGTGTTCCTCCCAAGGATGTAACGTCAGTGTGCGCATAAAAATGGTCGCCACTCACATTGGCAAAGTTGATGATGTCTGTTTCGGTAACCGTGTGTTTGTGCGTAATAAGCGTTTCGCCAATTTCAACCTCCTCAAAATGCTTCATAAACGGATTGAGGAGCACTTCTTTCTGCTTGGCTCCCGGCTGATAAATGTTTGTAATGGCGGTAATCATACTTGGCGAACCTTGAATGGCAGTGCGCTGCATGTAGTGCATGACACCGCGCTTTCCGCCCATCTCTTCTCCTCCACCCGCTCGTCCGGGGCCGCCATGCACCAACAACGGCATGGGAGAACCATGACCGGTGCTTTCTTTGGCACAATCGCCATTCAGAACAAGCAGGCGACCATGAAAGGAAGCAGCGCCAAGTGCAAACGTTCTAGCTGTTTTTTCATCGTTGGTAACGATAGAAGCACACAATGAACCCAAACCTAGTTTGGTAAGCTGAATGGCTTCATCTAAGGTTTTGTACGGAAGAATGGTGCTTACTGGGCCAAAAGCCTCAATATTATGAACTGCCGAATTGTTGAACGGGTCATCGTTTCGCATTAAAATGGGCGACATGAAGGCACCTACAGAGCCATCGGCTCCAATGGCAACAACTGGGTCGAGGTTTCCGAACACAATCTGACTTTCTTTCATCAGCAAAGCCACTTGTTCTTTTACTTCACGCATTTGGTCTTGTCCGGCCAAAGCACCCATTCTCACGCCTTCCGTAGTTGGATTGCCGATGGTGGTTTTCTCTAAGCGTTGTCCAATAGCAATTTGAACGTCTTCAACCAAGTTCTCAGGAACCATTATTCTGCGAATGGCGGTACATTTCTGTCCGCATTTTACGGTAATCTCCTTCACCACTTCTTTAATGAAGAGGTCGAATTCTGGCGTTCCCAAAACGGCATCTAATCCTAAAACAGAAGAGTTTAAACTATCGGCCTCCATATTAAACGGAACGGAATTGTTGATGATGCTTGGCTTGGCTTTCAGCATTCTTCCCGTTGTTGCCGAACCTGTAAATGTGACTACATCTTGGCTTTCTACATGGTCTAATAAATCGCCAGCAGAACCGCAAATCAATTGCAACGCTCCTTCGGGAATAATACCTGAGGCAATGATGTCGCGCACCATTACTTCGGTAAGATAGGATGTAACAGTTGCTGGTTTCACTACTGCTGGTACTCCCGCTAGCCAGTTTACAGCTACTTTCTCCAGCATTCCCCAAATCGGGAAATTGTAAGCGTTAATGTGAACAGCAACGCCTTCTTTTGGCACCATAATGTGATGTCCAATGAATGCCCCCGTCTTGCCTAAGGGCGCGTATTCTCCATCCACGTAATAGCTCTCATCGCCAAACTGCCGTCTCAGGCTGGCGTTGGCAAACAGATTGCCTATTCCGCCTTCAATATCAATCCAACTGTCAATGCGGGTTGCGCCCGTTTTATAACTCACTTCGTAATAGCGCTCTTTTCTTTCGAGAAGATACATGGCCAAGGCTTTCAGCATCAGTCCGCGTTCTTGAAAAGTCATTTTGCGCAATGCTTCTCCACTTTTTCTTCCGTATTGAAGCGCAGCGGCAAAATCCAAACCTTTGGTGTTGGCCGTGGCTACAATTTCTCCTGTTACGGAATTAAACAACGGACTTCCGTCTCCGTCTCCCTCAATCCAAGTTCCTGCTAAGTAATTCTGAAGTTTCATCAAATGCTTGTTTAGGCGACCAAAGATAGCAGGGTACTTAAAACAGCAAGAGGCTGTCTGAAAATTGCTTTTCAGACAGCCTCATTAAACTGCGTGATAGTATTATTCGCTTTTCAACTCTGACCGAGCAGGTTATTGGTTATTGGGTTGCTCAATCTAGTAACCAATAACCCAATAACCCTTTACTTGAAACAATCAATAACTAAAAACCGCGCTATTTGAGTTGTTGCCCACATTCCAGCTTACCTGATATCCATAGGCACAAACGGTTGAGGCATGATTTCCTTGTTGATCCACTCCCAGATTGAGGGTAAAATCATCTCCTGCCACTTCGTGCACCAATCTTCCGGTGCTAAATCGCCACAGACCGCAATAGGTGTTGGATGTAATTGGTTCTTCGTACCGTGTTGTAAAAACATCGCCAAACTGGTTTGTTCCCCACGAATCTACCGTAGGCACACCGTTTAAGGTTGTATCGCCATTCACGCTGTAAGCAAGATGCGCACCAGCAATAATTGGGTCGGTATTAGACGGATTCCAAGAGATAGTACTGGTTCTTGCGTGATTCCAAACTGCTGTCTGACCGTTGTCAAACACCAGCTGCACATCAAAAGCACGTGCTTCGTAGGTGTGATCTACGTTGCCAAGAATCCATCCCCACCAATCGTGTCCGTTCACGTTTTTAAGTGTTTTTATGCCGTTAACTTTGACCGAGCGGTTACTGCTGAGTATGGTCACTTTATAGTCTAGGAAGGTCTGCTTCATCACGGCTCCAACATCTGACCAACTATTGCCATTGATAAGTTCTACCTGAACAGCACCAGAACGGGTTCTTGAAGGTGAAAAACATGGGGTAATTCCATCAAAATTAAAAATGAGAATGCCTTGAGAAATGAGCGTGCAATCGATTGCAACGCCACAAAGCGGGCTAGATGCGAAAGCACCACTTTGATCTGTCTTGCCAAATCCGTCAATGTCTTTCAACGCATTGTCTAGGTCACTATCCAAACTTTCCAGTTCAGATTTGTATGTATTATAGTCCTCATTGAACTTTTGGATGTTGGGGTTCAATAACTTTTTAAAGGCTCCACAACCGACCATAATCGCAGAAAAAGCAATAACGACAAGGGTAATCTTTACAATGGAAGTTTTCATGATTGTTGTTTGAGTTCTACTGAAAGTACAATTCCAAGCACAAAGATAAAATTGATCGGGAATACAGGTCTTAAACCAACGATGGCGTTGAAAATTGCTTTCAAAATGATAATTGTCAGAATCTGATATGAAATTTGCAGATGCGTTAAACATCCGAACTACTATATTTGCCTCCGGGTGTTATGAAGCGGAGGGGTCTGCTTCATATATTTAGGGTTGGGTCCGTCACGCTAAGGTGTGACGGACTTTTTTATTCCTGATGCATCCAAGAATAATCGTGTTCGTTCCAATAAATGATGGCGGAGGAAAGGCCTTTTTTTGGCAGTAGATGAATGGCGTTGGTCTGAAGCAAAAAGCCTTTGACAGAATCCAAACCCAGCATATCACCTGTGTCGGAATCTATCAGTGTGGGGGCAACATAGAATCCTTTGGGGATGATATTCATGGAACCGATCCATAGCAGGTTTGTCATGCCATCAACCTCGTTTCCAGCTCCAAAAACATGAAATTTGCCTGAGTTCTTTCCATCGACTATCCGAACTCCAATCTGATTATTCTTTGAATTGGCAACAAGCGAAACGAGCTCTTGAAATCCATCACCATTCAGATCTTCAACAAGCCCAGCCTCAGAATATCGGATGTAATTTACTGTGGTATCGTATGCGGCAACTCGCTTTTCAGACGATGTAATTTCCATTGAGTCGCTTCCGCTGATTTCTGGACCATCCCGTTGACCATGTTCAGAACAAGAGATGAAAAAGATGATTGGAATACAAATTAGGGAAAAGCGAACCATATCACTCGGTCTTTTTCCATGTCTCAAAAAGCCCTTTCTGCCTCCCATTGTATGGGTCTTCATTTGAAATTGAATCCGAACTAAGAACTTGATCCAATCCGAGTTCTTTCAACGTTTCGTGACTTTCCTTGGGAAGAGATTGATACAGTTTGGTTCCCTCGGTTTTCCACGCCACCATTTTATCCGAAACATCCTTGACCACCTTGGCAGGATTTCCAACTGCAATCTTCAGAGGCGGAATAATG
>JBDNJH010000246.1:0-13816 GCA_041687875.1 Flavobacteriales bacterium
TAAAAATGGGGTTGTAATTCTTTGGAATGACAAACGATTGTCATGCTACTGCGCTTGTCCGCCTCAGGCGGAGGAAGCATCTCATTTCCTTCTGAGATTTAGCTAAGCAGAACAGGGATTTAGCTAGGCTGAATAGAGATTTAGCTAGGCTGAATAGAGATTCCTCGTACCTCCGCCTGATGCGGACAAACGAGGTCATGCTACGCTAAAAACATCCCCACCAACACGGCAGTGAACAAACACGCCAGCGTGCCGCCAAGCAAAGCGCGTAAACCGAGTTTAGAAAGCAAGCCTTTTCGGTTTGGGATGAGGGTGCCAATGCCGCCAATTTGAATGCCGATAGAAGCGAAATTGGAGAAGCCGCACAGGATGTAGGTGGCCATAATCATGGACTTTTCGTGAACGAATAGGCCTCCGAATTTCATCTCTCCTAAGGTTTTGTAGGCGTAAAACTCGTTGAGAATGGTTTTTTCGCCTAGCAGTTGTCCTACCAGAAAGATGTCTTCGGTTGGAACGCCCATCAACCAAGCGATAGGGGCAAATGCGTAACCCACGAGGAATTGAAAGCTCAATCCATCAAAACCGGTGTTGGCAATGATGATGGCATTGAGGCCGGTTACATCTCCAATCAAATCGCGCATAATCCAGTTGCCCATGTAAACGAATGCGGTGAATACCAAAAGCATGGCGCCTACATTCACTGCCAGTTTCACGCCATCAGAAGTGCCGTTGGCAACAGCTTCTAGCACATTGGCACCCATCTTATCCTTACTAATTTCCATGCTCTCGTTGAATTTTTCCTTCTCCGGAACGAGCAACTTGGCGGCAACAATAGCTGCTGGGGCCGACATGACGGATGCGGCCAAAAGGTGCTTGGCAAACAAAACCTGCTGGGCAGGGTCTTCGCCACCAAGAAAACCGATGTAGGCTGCTAGAACGCCACCGGCAATGGTTGCCATGCCGCCCGTCATCAGACACATAATCTCGCTCTTGGTCATCTTGTCCAAATAGGGTTTGATGAGGAAAGGCGATTCTGTTTGACCAAGGAAGATGTTGCCGGCCGCAGCAAGGCTTTCAGCTCCCGAAAGGTTCATGGTCTTCTTCATCAACCAAGCAAAAACGAACACAATTTTTTGAAGCACTCCGATGTAATACAGTAGGCTGGTGAGGGCAGAGAAGAATACGATGGTAGGAAGGATGCGAAAGGCGAAACTTATTACAGCTACTTCTGAGCTTCCGGTAACAAACGATGAGAACAGAAAGTCTGACCCGAAATCGGTGAACGAAATGATTTTGACAAATCCTTTACCGACCACATCAAAACCCGTTTCTACCCATTCTATTTTGAGGATGGCGATGGCGAGCACAAGTTGAATAAGCAATCCTGTTCCGATAAGTTTCCAGTCGATGGCCTTTCTATCCTGACTGAACAGGAAGCCAATGCCCACAAGCACTGCCATGCCGAGCAGCCCACGGGCAATGCTCATGAAGGAAAAACCTGCGTCCATCAATGGAATACTCAATAAGAAGTTTGTCATCCTTGTTTTTGGTTTAAAAACGGCTTTTCAAGGTTAAGTAAAAATGATACATGGTGGGACATATGTAAATACGCTATTCTGATCAGACCCAGAACGCAATTGCCGATTGGAAGCGGTTTGCAAATAGAATGGCCAGACCGCACATTGTGCGGCCCGGCCATTCCTATTAACCAAAAACTAATCTCAATGAAACTGCTCAGCCTCCGTACTTCCTGACATGGCAGTAGTTGAAGACATTCCTTGCTGAACTGTGTTCTGTACAGCATCGAAATAGCTTGTTCCAACGAAAGACTGGTGCTTAGCAGCAGCGTATCCGTGCTTCTCCAAAGCAAATTCACGCTCTTGAAGTTCAGAATAACCAGCCATTCCTCTTTCCTTGTAAGCTTTAGAAAGCTCGAACATGCTTGTGTTTAACGCATGGAAACCAGCCAATGTGATGAATTGGAAAGCGTATCCCATGGCGGCCAAATCCTCGCGGAAAGTCTCCATTTCTTTTACGCTCAATTTAGCAGCCCAGTTGAATGATGGCGAACAGTTGTAAGCCAACATTTTTCCAGGGAATTGTGCGTGCATTGCATCAGCAAATTCTTTCGCGTATCCAAGGTCTGGATTACTGGTTTCCATCCAAACAAGGTCAGCGTAAGGAGCGTAAGCCAATCCTCTATCAATTCCTTGCGCGATACCATTGTTTACATGGTGAAACCCTTCGTTTGTACGCTCACCATCTTTGATGAATTTGTGATCGCGAGGATCGATATTTGAAGTAATCAAGTTGGCAGCATCAGCATCCGTTCGTGCGATAAGAACAGTTGGAACACCACAAACATCAGCAGCCAAACGAGCAGCAACCAATTTGTTGATGGCCTCTTGTGTTGGAACCAAAACCTTTCCACCCAAGTGACCACATTTTTTGGCTGAAGAAAGTTGATCTTCGTAATGAGCGCCAGCAGCACCCGCCTCAATCATGTTCTTCATCAACTCATAAGCATTCAAGTTTCCTCCGAACCCGGCCTCAGCATCGGCAACAATCGGCACCATCCAGTGGATGTCTCCCTTTCCAGTAACTGATTGAATCTCATCCCTACGCTTCAAAGCGTTGTTGATGCGCTTTACAACCATAGGAACAGAGTTCGCAGGGTAAAGACTTTGATCTGGGTACATTTCGCCAGCAAGGTTTGCATCAGCAGCAACTTGCCATCCCGAAAGATAGATTGCCTCCAAACCTGCCTGCACTTCCTGAATCGCTTGGTTTCCAGTCAATGCGCCAAGTCCGGCAATCCAGCCCTGTGAGGTCATTGTGTCCCAAAGACGCTCGGCACCATTACGTGCAAGTGTATATTCAATCTGTACAGATCCTTGAAGTTTAACTACTTCCTCTGCAGAGTAAGGACGGGTAATTCCCTCCCAACGTGGGTTTGTTGCCCAGTCTTGCTCTAACTTTTTGATTCTTTCTTCTTTCGTCATTTGTTTATGATTTTTGAGTTAATGGTTATTCGTTATTGTGTAACTATTTTGACGAATGACATCTTGGTCATTCGTTCAAGTTCTTGTTTTTTTTCGGTGGAAGGAAATTCTCACCAGTAATCACGTTTTTTCCAGTTTTCTGTTCCAAGGCAAGTCTTGCATTCTTGGCGATTCTGCCACCCTTCTTGCCGGCCACTGCGTTCTGCTTCACGCCTTGTGCTTCATCGGTCTCCGCTATCTGACGTGTAGAGAGTTCCGCAAGTGCGGTGAATATCAGTTCGGCCTCTGACATGTGATCTCGCAGGTTCTGGGTTTTCAGCCCTTTCAAATCCTTGTGCTGCCCAACGCTTAGGTCTGTCCACTCCTGATGGATGATGTTGGTGAGAAATGCGAACTCATCCGATTTTTTCACACCGCTCTCCTTCCAGTAATCAGTCAGCTTGTTACGGGTTTCTTGCCCCGTCATACGCTGCTGGATCCATTTTTCGCTTCTTCCTAGTTTGCGCCAGTTCTCACGCGCTCTGTCAATGCCCTGTTCCGGATCGGAAATTTCCTGCATCCGTTCATAGCCCACCTTTGCAAGCCATTGCTTAAACGGTTCTGCCTTTGGCGATGGCACAGATTGGATGATACGCAACAACGTTTGCGTGTCAGCTACGTCCGTCTCGCGCATCTTGCCGTCCTCAGCTTCCATTTTCAACCGTACGATTTTTTCGTACACTTCACTTCCTTCCTTGCGGAGCTTGATCTTGAGGTCACTCCAGTACCGTTTTGGCAGTTTGCTGTCTGTGAGTATTTCAATCACATCCACCACCGAAAAAAACCATTGTTCCTTCTCGCTGTCCCAATGGGTGCGGACCTTCTTGCTCTCAAATAGCTTGACGTTGCTCATTACTGTTGACTATGGCCGCTTGCTCAGATATAATTGTAAGCATTCAGCGTAAGAAACTCTTCAAATTCCTCTGTTGCAACAAGTTTTTTGAAAAGCTCAGTTGCCAATTCAAATTTTCCGTTGGTGTAAGCATCTTTTCCAACATAAGCTTCGATTTTCTCAAGCTCCGATGGAATGAAACCCTCTACCATTGCGTAAGTCACTTTTCGGCCATCTTCCAATTCAGCACTGCGCTGAATCCATTGCCAAACCTGTGTTCTGGAGATTTCGGCAGTGGCAGCATCTTCCATTAAGTTGTAGATGGCTGCAGCACCGTTTCCGCGCAACCAGCTTTCCATGTACAGAATACCAACGTTGATGTTTTTTCTAACTCCCGTTTCGCTGATGGTTCCTTTCGGTACTTCAAGCAGGTCAGCAGCAGTAATTACGTCATTTTCCCGTTTCACTTCAATTTGGTTGGCATTTGGCATGTATTCGTTAAATACGTCTAATGCAACCTGAACCAATCCTGGATGTGCAACCCACGTTCCATCGTGTCCGTTTTTCGCTTCGCGGATCTTATCGTTGCGAACCTTTCCAACCGCAGCGGCATTTGCTTCTTCGTCTCCCTTAATAGGAATAAAAGCAGCCATTCCGCCCATAGCGTGAACGTTTCGTTTGTGGCAGGTTTGGATTACCAATCGTGAATAAGCATCCATAAATGGCGATGCCATGGTTACTTGATCGCGGTTAGGAACGATGAATTCCGGATGATTTCTGAATCGTTTGATGTAAGAGAAGATGTAATCCCAACGCCCGCAGTTCAAACCTGCTGAGTGGTCTTTCAATTCCCAAAGAATTTCGTGTAGCTCGAATGAAGCAAGAATGGTTTCGATAAGAACGGTCGCTTTGATGGTTCCTTGCTCAATTCCTAGTTCGTTTTGCGCCAATACAAAAGCATCGTTCCACAAACGAGCTTCCAAATGACTTTCCAATTTAGGCAAGTAGAAGTAGGGACCGCTTCCGTTCTCCAACAATTGGTGCACGTTATGGAAGAAGTACAAGCCGAAATCGAAAAGACCACCTGAACACGGTTCGCCATCAATCAATAATCCTTTTTCCAATAAATGCCATCCACGCGGACGAACAAGCAACGTAGCCACTTTATCGTTCAACGCATATTTTTTTCCTTTCTCGTTTTCGAAGGTGATGGTTCTTTTGTTTGCATCACGCAAGTTAATCTGTCCGCCAAGGTTGTTATCCCAAGAAGGGCAGTTGCTATCCTCAAAATCGGCCATAAACATTTTGGCACCTGAATTCAAAGCATTAATCACCATCTTCCTGTCAACAGGCCCAGTAATTTCAACTCTTCTATCTAATAGGTCTTCTGGGAGTGGAGCAACAGTCCATTCACTTTCGCGGATGTGAGCCGTTTCTGGAAGAAAGTCTGGAAACTTTCCGTTGTCAATTTCCGCTTGACGACCTTGACGAGCTGCAAGCAATTCCTTTCTTCTTCCATTACAAGCGCGGTGCAGTTTTACAACAAAAGCAATCGCTTCTGGAGTAAGAATCTCTTCGTACCCAGCTTTCAATTCTCCTTTTATTTCAACGCCATTCATGGCAACAGTAAGTTCTGACATATCCTTGAATTTGCTGCAAAGATAAGAATGGAAACGAAACCCCCAGCGAATTTTCGCTAATTGCGGATTTTTGCAGGAATTGTGATTTCTGCATGTGTCTTGAACTTATATTTGCAGATGATGGAAACATCATTTTGGATAACTGCTTCCGATAAATAGCATGTCACCCTGAACTTGTTTCAGGGTCTATTTAGATGCTGAATCCGCTTGAGGCGGACAGCATGACCGCTCAATCGACATCAGTATTGATTTTACATGGCACTCGGAGACGAAAATATCAAACTCATTTTTGGTCTGAAACTCAGGCAATTGCGCACGACCAAGAAATGGTCGCAATCTGAGCTTTCGGAAAAATCTGGGTTATCGGTTTCCTATTTAAATGAAATCGAAAAAGGCAAGAAGTACCCGAAAACCGAGAAGATTGCCACACTTGCTGCCGCCTTAGATGTGTCCTATGACCGTATGGTTTCTATTAAGTTGGATAAGCAACTGGCGCCTGTTGGAGAAATTTTGAATACCCGATTGTTGGAAGAGCTTCCGCTGGAACTTTTCGGCATTGACAAGGGCAAATTGATTGAGATTATAGCCAACGCTCCGCTTAAAGTTTCGGCTTTCATAAGCACCATTGCGCAGATTGCGAACACGTATAATCTCACGCAGGAGAACATGTATTTTGCTATGCTTCGCTCGTATCAGGAAATGCACGACAACTACTTTGAAGAGATTGAGAAAGAAGCCAATCGCTTTAGAAGAGAATATAATTTATCCTCAGATGGCGTCATTTCTTCTGATGTTCTGAAGGATATCCTGAAGGATAAGTTCGGTTACACGGTGGAGGAGAACGAACTTAAAGAATATCCTGAGTTGACGCATATTCGTTCTGTGTTTATTGAGGCTGCAAAGAAGATTTTGATTAACGCCAAAATGGCTGAGAACCAAAAAGCGTTCTTGTATGCTAAGGAGATTGGGTATCAGTTTTTGGAGATGAGTGGTGAGCGTGCGGTTATGACTCCTTGGCCGCGCGCAACCAGTTTTGACCATGTTCTGAATAACAGTCGTGCTAGTTATTTTGCTGGAGCTTTACTCATCTCGCCCGAGGGGCTTGGGAAACAGTTGGAAGCTTTTTTCGCGCAGCCCAAATGGAACGATAAAGCGTTGCTTAACATTTTGGAAACGTACAACAGTTCGCCAGAAATGTTCATGATCCGTCTTATCAACATCATCCCAAAATATTTTGGACTGAGCGGCATGTTTTTTATGCGTTTCGATCATAAAATGACGGAGAAAGAGACCTCGCTGAAAAAGCAATTACACCTTTCGCGAACACGAAATCCGAAGAACATTACCCTACTGGAAAAACATTGTCGTGAATGGTTGGATACTTCGGTTTTTAATGAACTTGGAGACAAACCAAAAGCGCATTGTCACCGATTTGTGGCCAAAAGTGGAAACCAAAAGTTTATGGTGATGGCATTGAGTCGCCCGATGAAGCGAAACACGAATACTGCACTTTCTGTGCTGGTCGGATTTGAAGAAACAACAGCTTTTGGGAAGAAAGTTACGTTTGCTGATGACGCCTCCATTGGAGAAACCATTCTGATGGTGGATGAAACTGAGCAGGAGATCGAAGAGGAATTTAAGAATATTCGTGCTGCGATGCGTGCACTTATGGAAAGTCAAAAGCACGGTGCTGTCGCTGAACTGACCGAGCAAGAAGACTGAACGTAGCTTCTTTGCAACATGCAATTCAACCCAATTATTGATGTAATTATTCCTGCTTTTAATGAGGAAAAATCCATCGGGTTGGTGTTGGATGAGATTCCAAAAAACTTAGTGCGAAGGGTTGTTGTTGCCAATAATAATTCGACCGATACCACGGCAGAAGTTGCCGAAAAGCATGGTGCCACGGTGGTTTTTGAAGCCAAAGCAGGTTATGGAAACGCATGCTTAAAAGCGATGGACTTCATCGCGAAGCAGGAAGAAAAACCCGATATAGTTGTGTTTTTGGATGGCGACCATTCTGATTTTCCTGAGCAAATGAGCGAAGTCGTTCAGCCTATTTTAGATGCGAAAGCTGACCTCGTCATCGGTTCTCGCGCCTTGGGAAAATCTGAAAGTGGAAGTTTGACCCCGCAGCAAGTGTTCGGGAACTGGCTGGCCACGCGATTACTTAAGATATTTTACGGAGTGAAGTTTACTGATCTCGGACCCTTTCGGGCAATTAGATATAAAAGTCTGTTAGCACTAGAAATGAACGACCCGACCTATGGTTGGACGGTGGAAATGCAGATAAAAGCGGCTAAGTTGAAGCTGAAGTGTGTGGAAGTTCCCGTGAATTATCGTGTACGAATCGGACAATCCAAAGTGTCTGGAACAGTGAGGGGAACAATAGGTGCGGGCTACAAGATTATACTCACGCTGATAAAATACCTTTAGCCCATCTGCGTCTCTCCAAAGGGGAGAAGTGGCGGTGAAAAAAGTTTATAGCGGAAGCCGAAATAACATGAAAGACGGTGTAAACTGAGATGATAGTGTTTGGTTATTTCATATTCGGGGTGTATCTGCTCTGCTTGCTCTGCATTCTGATCTACAGTTTGGCGCAGGCGCATCTCACGTTCCTGTATCTCAAATCTAAGCGGCAGAAAACCGAAGTGGTTGAGTTGCCGAAGGAGTTGCCACGCGTAACTATTCAGCTTCCTATATATAATGAGTTGTATGTGGTGGAGCGGCTGCTGCGCAAGGTGGCAGAAATGGATTATCCAACCAATTTGCTGCAAATTCAGGTGCTGGATGATAGCACAGACGAAACGGTGGAACTGACTGCCAAGCTTGTGAATGAAATTACGAAGCTGGGAATTGACATTGAGCACATCAGGCGGCCTGAGCGCGTTGGATTTAAAGCAGGTGCGCTCGAATACGGAATGACCACCGCCAAAGGGGAGTTCATCGCCATTTTTGATGCAGACTTCCTTCCAGAAAAAGATTTCCTGTTGGAGACATTGCCGTATTTCAAGGTTCAAGATATTGGCTTGGTGCAAACCAAGTGGGAGCATCTCAACAAGAATTATAATGTGTTGACGAGATTGTTGGCCATGGCCTTGGATGCGCATTTTACCATTGAGCAGCGGGGACGAAATTCTAACGGAGATTTTATGAATTTCAACGGAACGGCTGGTGTTTGGCGAAGAGCGTGCATCGAAACTTCGGGCGGTTGGAGTGCCGATACCCTAACAGAAGACCTCGACCTCAGCTATCGTGCGCAGCTAAAAGGCTGGAAAATGAAGTATTTGGAAGAGTACACTTCGCCAGCCGAAATTCCTGCATTTATGCAAGCCGTGCGGTCGCAGCAGTACCGTTGGAACAAGGGCGGTGCCGAGGTGGCGCGTAAAAATCTCAGCACCATCATCAAATCAGATTTGCCATTTCACGTTAAGTTCCATGCGGTGTTCCATTTACTGAACACGGGCATTTTTATCTGCGTCTTTTTAGCAGCGGTAGCAAGTGTTCCACTCTTGTATTTCATCTCCAAAGAAGGCATTGGTTACGATATTCTCATGTATTCCGCACTGTTTTTCATCGGCTTCATTCTGCTCTCAGTCTTCTTTTGGGTAACGCTTAGGCAGCGCAACGAGAATGCGTTGCAAACCACCCTCAAATTTCTCATTTACTTTCCCGTGTTTCTCAGCCTGTCAATGGGGCTATCGCTCTTCAATTCTATAGCCGTGATGGAAGGATATATGGGTATTCGCAGTCCGTTTATTCGCACACCTAAGTTCAATATTATTGGGAAAGAGAATAACGTAAAAGACAATCAGTATGCCCGTTCGCCCGTCCCCATTATTGCCATTTTTGAAGGGCTTTTAGCCGTTTATTTCTGCTTGGGCATTTGGTTCAGCTTTACACATGGCCTTTACCCATTTATACCATATCACGCCATGATGGCGTTGGGTTTTGGCGGTATTTTCTACTATTCGGTTAAGCACAGCGTTATCCGCATCTAATGTTGCCAAATTGGGCATATCGGCTGCTGCTGTTTACCGCATTCCAGTTCCATCTTTCGTTTGCGTTGCTAATTGATAGAGAAAACTCCTTCGCGGTCATTACCTCGTTAGTGGGGCTGTGGTTGGTGTTTCTCATTCAGTGGGTCGACCGTAAAATGAGCGTGAAGAAGATACTTGTAATGGGTATGGTTCTGCGCTTCGTTTATCTCTTGATTTTTCCCGAACTATCAGACGATTTTTGGCGCTACCTGTGGGATGGAATGTTGGTGTCGGATGGTATTTCTCCCTACCAAACACTTCCTGCCAATTGGGCTGATGATGGATTGAGTTCCTCGTTTGGTGAGTTACTTCCGTTTCTGAACTCACCCGAATACTATTCCATTTATCCGCCCGTATTGCAGTTCTTTTTTGGGATTAGTGCCAAGTTGTCGCAAGACAATCCGCTCCTATTTGTCATTGCGTTGCGAAGTTTTATTCTAGCTGCGGAGCTCGGTTCAATGGTGCTTATTTACAAGTTGCTGAAAGCATGGAAAATGGATACGCGCAACCTCATGTTGTATGCACTTAATCCGCTAGTAATTATTGAGTTTGCAGGGAATCTACATGGCGAGGTTTTTATGGTGTTCTTTCTGTTGTTGAGTTTTTGGTTGCTAAGTGAAAAGAGACAGTTGGTATCGGCAGTTGTATTCGGATTGAGCGTAGGAACCAAACTCCTTCCGCTCATGTTTTTGCCTTTCTACATCAAGCGGTTGGGGTGGATAAAGACAGTGCTTTTCGGAACTGTGACAATACTGACCGTGTGCCTTTTGTACCTGCCGTTTTGGAGTGCGGATATGATTCCGAATGTGTTCTCATCCGTGCGGCTTTACTTCGCCAACTTTGAGTTTAATGCGAGTGTTTATTATGTGTTTCGCGAAGCGGGAATATTACTGACGGGCTACAACGAGATTGCCATTATTGGGCGCATGCTTTCGTTGATGGTGCTGACCATTATCCTACTTATCGCTTGGCGAAATAAAAACAGGGAAGTTTCTGGATTGCCAACAGTTATGATGTTTGCGTGGTTCGTTTACTATGCATTTGCAACCACAGTAAATCCGTGGTATGTGGCTGTTTTGGCAGCTTTTTTGCCATTCACCAAGTATAGGTTTGCGCTGGTTTGGTTGATGTTGGTTCCGCTGTCGTATCACGCCTTTGGGCATTCAGATTATCACGAAAATTGGTGGATAATTGCCTTAGAGTATATTCCAGTTTACTTGTGGCTACTGTTTGAACTAAATGTTTTCAAGTCGTTCGAGAGAAACTGGGCGTTGCGTAGGGCAGAGGTGAAGCGGAAGCGATTGTTGCCATTTCTCGCCAAAGGCGAAAAAGTGTTGGAAGTAGGTTCAGGAAATGGGGCGCTGACGAAACTGTTAACGGATGAAGGAATCAACCTTCGGCCATTAGATATTGTGGATAAAAGCCTGTTTACGGATGTAAATGTTGCCGTTTATGATGGAGAAAAATTTCCCTTCGGGGATAAGCAGTTTGATGCGTGCCAGTTGATAACCATGCTGCATCATACGGCCAATGCGGAGGAACTTATTCGTGAAGCAAAACGGGTTGCAAATCGCATCATTATTATGGAAGATATTTATGAGAACTCGTTTCAGAAGTACCTCACTTGGTTTACGGACAGTTTGGTGAACTGGGAGTTTTACGGCCATCCGCATACAAACCTGACGGATGCTGAGTGGCGGGAGTTGTTTGAAAGGAATGGGTTGAAGTTAAAAACGGTAGAATACTATCGCTTTTTGTTCTTCTTCAAACAAGTTAGTTATGTACTGTCTCACGCGGAGGCGGATATAAAAGGGGAGAAGCACTAAGGACTAAATGAAGAAATTCGAAACGGCTTGACCTGACGAATGGTTTTGCTGATTCCTCTCGTCCTTTTCTCTTTGAATCTTTCGTGTTTAGGGTTTCGCTCCTACGGAGCTTGTGGATTACGGAGGTTGTGTTGCTACCATAATTTCGTTCCTACGGAACTGAAAAAGTCCCAGCGGGACGACATTATGGTAGCTAAGAGCCTAGAGCAAGTGAGAAAAGCCCCAGAGGGGCGACACATTTGTTGAATGGATTTACATTCAATTGTTCGGTCTCAAATTTGTTTCTGGCCTTTTCGGACTCCCCTGTTTTCAAAACCTGCCCGTCCGGCAGGCGGGTCTAGTAGGTTTTAGAATTGGAAAGAAGAATTATGTAGTTGGTTTCGGTTCGCGTTCGCCAATAATGAGGGCGGTGCTAATGCCTACCAAGATGGCGCGAACCACGTTGTACGCAAATTCGAGCAGTACCCAGCCTGGTGATGTGATGAGAAAATCTCCATAATAACTGGTAACGGTTACGCCAGTAAGAATGCCCATCAGGAAACCGAATTTGAGCCCTTTGATGTAGGGATTTCCTCCCTTGTAAAGCATGTAGTACACATAAACGAAAACCAACGCTCGCATGGCGTGAGAAATTAGAAAATACTCAACTGGCATTTGGGTGCGCTCAATACCAACCACCCATTCGTTGTACCAATCGGCAAAAATGATTTCATGCCAAACTGCTCCGCCAAGGGTGATAATTACCCAAGCAAATACAACTGCCAATATGAAGCGGACTAAACTCATTTGAGAGTCGCAAGTTTAAGGATTAAAGACAATAGCTACCAACGAATGCGATAAGTGGTACGAATTATCGGCTTAATGACCTTTTACAAGTTTGAACGAAGTGGAAGAGGATAATGAACCGATGTGTGTAACGAAATAAACCCCAACAGGTAGTGACTGAAGGTCTAATGTGACGGTTGATTGGAAGGTTGTTTCTAAAACAAGTTTGCCAGCAAAATCGGTAATCCGTAAAAGGATGGATTCTGTCGTTTGTTCTTTTAATTGAATGGTTACTTGGTCTATGAAAGGATTAGGATAAATGTTCCAACTTATAGATGTTTCGCGCTCGCTGATGCCAACACCGATATTCCCGTTAAAGTCGGAGCGAAGAATGGCCACGTCTTCCGTCTCGTTCGCATCGGCCTTGCCACACACTATAATCTGATCGTCAAAAACTTTTACTTCATGGCCTGTTTCTGCACGTGCCTGACCGAAATAACGTGTCCAAATAGCTTCTCCGTCTTCGTCAATTCTGATGAGTGCCAAGTCGCGAAAAGCAGACGTATCGTCTCTAAAAGCCGAACCCGTTAGTGCGGCACCGCCATCTGGCATCACGTCTATGTCAAATCCTAGTTCGCTGCCATTTCTGCCGTAGTCCTTGGCCCAGAGCAGCTGTCCTGCCGGGTCAAGTTTCATTACCAATAAATCAAGGCCACCGCTTCCGATGGCGTTAGTTGTGCCAGCCAAGTAGAAACCGCCAGCAGGAATTTGCACTACCGACTCGGCAAGCGAAATGCCTGAGGATGGATATTCTTCCTGCCATAGAATATTGCCTTCCAAATCGGTGCTTATGGCGAAAACATTGTCGTTAGAACCAGAACTCACCGAGCCAGTAATAATCATTCCGTTATCTGTCAAAGCCATTTCGCGCGGTGTTTCCTTTCCAGAGAATGGGTCAACGAGCTTAGTCCAAACTGTATCGCCATTAGAATCGAATTTCACGAGCAGAATGGTTTTGGTGGAGCTTGTTTCGAAGGTGCTTAGTACGATGGCGCCATTGTCGGAAGTTGGAATGCAGTCTGCGGGCTTCGTATCTTGCGCAAACTCGTGGGTTTTTTGATAAACGGGCAGTCCGTTGGTTTCGTTGTATTCTGCCACCACAATTCCGAAGTTGCGGTTGGGTACATCGTAATCGTATCCTGAGATAAACACATTACCATTTGGCAATTGGCAGATGGTGGTGCCGTAGAGTTCTTCGTTGCTGGTGAGTTGGCGGTTCCATTCTTCGTTGCCATCAGCATTCACCTTTAACAAATAGCCTGTGCGTTCAAAGCTGGCGGTTTCGTAGCGATCGCCCGCGGTGATGATGGAGCCATCATCTAAAATGACCATATCGAAGGCGCGTTCTTCGGCTAAGGTTGTTCCGTAGGTGTTGAAGAAGAGGCTTTGCGCCTGAGAGAAAAGGGGGAAAAGAAAAAGGAACAATGAAAGTGTGAGGCGCATGAGGCTGTAGTTGGTGAGTTGTTGATTCTGGTTGTGAATGTGGAACGAATATACGCAAGGCTTGATGTTGAGAATTTGTTACATCGCAGTTAGTATTATGTTTGCCAGCCAATAATGTGAGCGATGGATATTTCGATACTGGGGCAAGGCTTTAATGCTGATAATTACA
>JBDNJH010000247.1:0-3050 GCA_041687875.1 Flavobacteriales bacterium
AGCTATAAATTGGTCGACAGGGCGTTCAAACTGGTATCTTACCCACCATGTAATTTGCAAACTTCATGGCAAAAAAGAAAGAGGAGCGAAAGATATTTGTGCTAGACACATCGGTAATCATTTACGATTACAGCGCAATTACCCAATTTGATGAGCATGATGTGGCCATTCCGATAACGGTTTTGGAAGAGCTCGACAATTTCAAGAAGGGTAACGATAGTAAGAACTTTGCGGCCCGTGAGTTTATCCGTGAACTGGATGTGCTTGCCAGAACGAAGACCTTGCAGCAGTGGATTCCGATCAATGGCCCGAAAAAGGGTTCGTTCAAGGTGGTGATGACGGGAACGAGGGGTGACGTGGATGCAAACAAGATTTTCGGTGAGTACAAGGCAGACCATAAAATCCTGAACGCTGCGTTGGCTCTTCAATCTGAATTCCCAGAACGGAAGGTGATTCTTGTTAGTAAGGACATAAACCTGAGGCTGAAAGCAAAATCGCTGAACGTGAATGCTGAAGACTACGAAACTGGGAAGATTAAGGATGTCAGCTCCATATATAAAGGAGAAACCACCGTTGAAGGTATTGCTACTTCGGTGATTAACGACCTGTATGATAAAGGGACCTGCGAGCCAAGCGTGGTTGGATTGGAAAATGCCCCCAACAATCATTATTATATTCTTAAGAATGGTAAAAAATCGGTCTTGGTGCACAACAATCCAGAAACTGGATTACTGCACCGTATTGAGAAAACCACAGCTTACGGCATCCGTCCACTAAATGCCGAGCAGGTTTTTGCCTTACATGCCATTCTCGACCCCAAAATAAAACTGGTGACGTTGCAAGGGGTGGCAGGAACAGGAAAGACACTTTTAGCCTTAGCTGGGGCGATAGAACAGAAAAGGGATTACCACCAAATTTATCTCGCTCGGCCTATTGTTCCGCTGAGCAACAGAGACATTGGTTTTCTGCCTGGCGACATCAAAAGCAAGATTAATCCGTATATGGAACCGCTTTGGGACAACCTGAAATTCATTCAAAGTCAGTTTCCTGAGAAAGGAAAAGAGGTAAAGCAGATTCAGATGATGGTGGAGCAGGAAAAATTGATGATTACTCCGCTGGCCTATATAAGAGGTAGGAGTTTGAGCAATATCTTTTTCATTATTGACGAGGCTCAGAATCTCACGCCTCACGAAGTAAAAACAATCATTACGCGAGCTGGTGAGAACACCAAAATCATTTTTACGGGTGATATTTTTCAGATTGATACGCCCTACTTAGACACGGAAAGTAATGGTCTTTCGTACCTGATAGAGAAAGTGAAAGGCAACGCGCTTTGCGCTCATGTTACGCTAGAGAAAGGCGAGCGATCGGAGTTGGCCAACTTGGCGAACGACCTATTATAGCTTTCCGCCTAATACTGTACTTAGTTTGTACGTATTCGTGTTTCCGCTAGTACTAAACGCTTCAAATAGGATGATGTAAATTCCTATTCGTGCCTTTTCGCCTTTGTCCGAAGTTCCATCCCAAGTAAACGTGCCAGTTGTAGCTAGCAATTGGTTACTAGCAAGCTGTCGAATCGCTCTTCCATTGGAATCATATATTCTGACATTTCCAACAAAACCGGGCTCGGTAAAACTGTAATTGATGTTCAACAAATCGTTGAAGCCGTCTCCATCGTAGGGAGAAAAGATTTCGGGCTCGGTACTAACCTCTCCATTTGCCTCTCCGGTTGGGAAGTACTGAGAATTCTCCAGTCCGGGCGTGCCAAATCCGACCGTTTGCGCTGCAGAATGCCAATTTCCTCTATCGTGTACAGGTCTATTCACGTCTAACCGTTCCAGCGAAACTCCATCCACAATACTTAGCAACGGGAAGTGCAGGTCTGCTGTGTACGAGAAGTATTCCATAACAATGGAGTCGTTTCTCAAGAGATAAACCGTACCCGAATCGTTACTGTATGAAGGCATATCAGCCTCAATAAAATTGTTGATGCCGTGCTGAATATAGTTCATCATCACGTTTGAAGTGTCTTCTGCAATCAAAACGTAGCCTCCTGCTTGCACGGCATAGTTTTCCTGCGTAATAACTCGCAAACTGCTAACACCATCATCTTCATCATAACTGGCCAACAGCCATCCTTTTAAATTTAAAGGGCGAGAAGTCACATTCACCAATTCCACATAATCTGAGCCGCCCGTAAATGGGTCGAAAAGCACTTCGTTGATGACAAAATCGCCAGAATCGGCATCGAAAGGAAGCATGAATGTTCGCGCAGCATCCGTTTCCTGCAGGTTTCCTTCACAATCAGTTATTCCGGTGATGGTAACCGTATAAACCACGCCAGTATCTATTGATGTTCCAAAATCCACTTGAATTGAGTTGTTTGCTGGCGCCATTGCACTGGCAGACAAAACGGTGAGAATTGGGTCTACAGAAATATTGGCTACTGAAATGCTGCCTACATTCAATGCTTCATTCAGCTTCAATTGTAGTGTTTGTGCTCCTAGAATGACAATGTCTGTTAATGTGGGGCCAACGGTATCCGGGGTGTCGTCAAAAACTGAGTTTTCTGTGGTTGGGGTTCCGCCTAAAGGATGTGTAGATGCACGCCAATTGCTAGGATTGCTACATGCCGCAAAAGGGTTAATCTGTTCCAACGAATAACCTCCATCTTCCTTATCCTCATCCTGATACCAACTCAAGTCATAACGCAATTGGTCAATCGGTTCTTCATTGGCGTCTTGTAAAATGATATCATCGCCTGCATTGTTTAAGGAAGGAAAGGATGTAACCGTTACCACGTTTGGGTAGAAAGCAAACAGGGGCGCACTTCCTGTAGCAATAAGAACAGCATATTCTCCAGGAGCAATAATGTGTGCGCCTACCGTTCCGAATGAAGCTGCATCGCCTAATTTCCAACCTGTGAGGTCAATGTAGTTGCTACTTGTGTTGTAAACCTCCACATATTCAGCATCTGCCAGTCCTACTACCGGGCTTGGATCGGGCATGAATTCATTGATGACAATATCCCGATATCCCGCTGGCGATGG
>JBDNJH010000248.1:0-9599 GCA_041687875.1 Flavobacteriales bacterium
ATATCTTTCTACAGGTATTCTCATTTGGGTAACTTGTGGCTATTTCGAATAGTGTCATCTCTCTCTGTATTTGTTTGATACAAAGAGAAGTTGCCGATCCGTAACCTATTTACGGGGTGAGATTGCGGATAGGCATTAAAACTTTTCACCCTGGATTTAAAGCAACATCCAAAGAAAGGTTGATGATTCGTGCAGCCTCGGCTATTTCCTCATCCGAATGAGCGGCACTTACAAAACCAACTTCGTAGCCAGAAGGGCCTATGTAAAAGCCATTGTTCAACAGCGAATGGTAGAATTTGCGATAGATATTCATGCTTTCGGGGTCAATTTCTGAGGAAGTTCTAATGCTTGGTCGTTCTGTAAAGGCAATCCAATAAACAGACCCAATGGAAAACATTTTCACTTTATATTCTTTGTGCTCAATGTGTTCTATTACCGAAGAAACTAAATTTTTGGTTTTTCTTTCAAGTTCTGCGTAAAAACTTGGTTCAAGAAGTTGTTCAACGGCTGCTTTTCCAGCGGCCATAGCAACTGGATTCCCACTCAAAGTTCCGGCCTGATAAACAGGGCCAAGTGGAGCAATGGAATTCATGATTTTTTCGCTTGAAGCAAAGGCACCAACGGGCATTCCGCCACCTATAATTTTACCTAAAGTGATGATGTCTGGTTTGATGTCGTAAAGACCAGTTGCACCTTCAAATCCAACTCTAAAACCGCTAATTACCTCATCAAAAATGAGCAATGCGTTTTCGTCTGAACAGATTTCGCGCAGTGCCCGAAGGAACTTTCCATCCTGCAAAAGCAATCCGTTATTGGCTGGAATTGGCTCAATGATAATTGCAGCAATCTCGTCTTTAAACATCACAAAAGCGTCTTTAACCGCTTCAATATCATTCAAAGCAATGACAATGGTTTCGTCCACAAAACTTTTCGGCACTCCAGCAGAGCTCGAATTCCCGAATGTGACCAATCCCGAACCCGCTTTCACCAAAAGTGAATCTACGTGTCCGTGATAGCAACCTTCAAACTTGATGAGTTTGTCTCTGCCTGTATAACCACGCGCCAAACGAATGGCACTCATCACGGCTTCCGTACCTGAACTCACAAATCGGATGCGTTCAACATAACTATGGTTGCTAAGAATCAAATCGGCCAATTCGTTTTCCTGAACGGTTGGTGCGCCAAACGATGTTCCTTCTTTTACAGCAGCAATAATTGCATTCTCCACTTTCTCATTGGCATGACCCAAGATGAGCGGCCCCCAACTTGCACAGAAATCAATATATTCGTTTCCATCAGCATCCCAAACGCGGCTTCCTTTTCCTTTTGTGATGAAACGAGGCGTTCCGCCAACGCTTCCAAAAGCCCGTACTGGACTATTTACTCCACCCGGAAAAAGATTTTTCGCCTTTTCGAATAGTTGTTCCGATTTGTTTGTGTTCATCTATCTGGTTTGAGGCCGTAAAGATCGTTCATCCAAACCACAAGCGGAAATCCGTGTTCAGCACCCATATTTGACAAAACTTAATTTTGCACCCATGGTTAAAACCCGAATAAAGAAGTGGATTACACATCCGTTGACTAATTTTTTAGGTCGGTCGTCAACCAGCGGAATCATACTTTTTGCCTCTGCCATCTGTGCATTGATACTGGCAAATTCTCCATGGGCTGAAGATTACCATTACCTATGGCATCAGTATTTCACCATCGGTTTCGATGATTTCTCCATCCGAAAAACACTGCACCATTGGACCAATGACGGACTGATGGCGGTCTTCTTCTTTGTGATTGGCCTTGAACTGAAACGCGAAATAATGGCCGGTGAGCTCAGCACGCCCAAAGACGCCATTCTTCCTGTGGCCGCGGGTATCGGAGGCATGCTTTTTCCTGCACTCATCTATTTAGCTTTCAATCCGGCTGGACTAGCCAAAGATGGTTGGGGAATTCCGATGGCGACAGACATTGCCTTTGCATTAGGTATCCTTTTTCTGCTCGGGAAACGTGTTCCGTTGAGCCTGAAGGTTTTTCTTACCGCATTAGCTATTGCCGATGACATTGGGGCGGTGCTTGTGATTGCGTTCTTCTACACATCAAGCATTGACCTTGTAAACCTTGGGGTGGGAGTTGGCTTCATAGCCTTGCTCGTTTGCTCAAATCTTCTTGGCGTGAGAAACACTTTTTGGTTCGGCCTACTAGGTATCGGTGGTGTATGGACTGCTTTTCTCATGTCTGGAATCCATGCCACCATTGCGGCAGTTCTGGCTGCATTTACTATTCCTGCAAATGTTAAAATCTCCGACTCTCAGTTCGTAACCAATATTCGATCTTTACTAAGCAGGTTTGAAAATGCCAATAAGAATGATGTTACCCTGGTAACGCCTGAGCAATTGCATATTCTTGAGGATGTACGCCACGTGGCAAAACAGGCCCTTACACCCTTACAGCGACTGGAATACATCATGCATCCGATGGTGGCATTTGTGGTGATGCCCGTTTTCGCATTTGCAAATGCGGGGATCACATTCCCACCCGACATGTTCAATCTCTTTCTAAGCCCCATCACGCTTGGAGTAATATTCGGACTGCTGGGCGGAAAGGTCATTGGCGTATTCGGTATGACCTGGGTTATGGTAAAACTAGGCTGGGCAACACTTCCCAAAGGCACACGCTGGGTTCATATTTTAGGGGTTGGCATGTTGGCAAGTGTTGGTTTCACCATGTCGTTATTCATTACAGATCTTGCCTTTGAAACCAAAGAGTTTGACCTACAGGCAAAACTGGGTATTCTCACGGCCTCATTGATTGGTGGAATTCTTGGGTATTTCATTCTGAGAAAAACATTAGACATGCCTGAAGATGACGACAACTAGAATAGCTGTTTTACTGCCTCGTTGTTTTTGAACCTGCCGCTGCAGATTCATAAAAGTGCATGCATCAGTAAGTACGCGGCTGCTCCGGACTTTCGGGCCTTATCAGCAAGAACCTTATCGTTGTAACGGGTAAGAGTTTCCTTCAAGGCGATTGCACCGCCTCCAACGGACGGTGCGGTGTCTCCAACTTTTGGCGCGGTGTATTCAGCGAATCATATTATGTGCATTCATCGAATTACCGACATTTGCCGCATGCAGTTCGAAAATTCCTTAGCTTTTGCACAACAGTTGGATGCTAGTGATCCGCTGAAGGATTACCGTAATCGTTTTCATCACCCAAAATTGAATGGCTTACCAGCCACTTATTTCTGTGGGAATTCGTTGGGATTGGAACCGAAAACAGCCAAAGAATTCGTTAATCAGGAGTTGGACGATTGGGCCGAATTTGCGGTTGAAGGACACTTCCACGCCAAAACACCTTGGTTCAGTTATCAAGATATTTTCCCAGAACAACTCAGCAAATTGGTTGGCGCCTTACCAAAGGAAGTGACCGTGATGAACGGACTTACTGTAAACCTTCATCTGTTGATGGTATCTTTCTACCAGCCAAGAGGAAAACGCTACAAGATTATTTGCGAAGCGAAGGCTTTCCCAAGTGATCAATACGCTCTAGAAAGTCAGGTAAAGCACCATGGTTATGAACCAGAAGATGCCATCTTAGAAATTGCTCCAAGAAAAGGCGAAGACCTGATTAGAGAAGAAGATATTCTAAAAGCCATTGAAGAAACAGGCGATGAATTGGCGCTGGTCATGTTCGGTGGCGTGAATTACTACACAGGACAGGTTTTCGATATGAAAATCATTACCGAAGCGAGCCATAATGTTGGCGCGCAAGTCGGTTTTGATTTGGCTCACGGAGCTGGAAATATCGAACTCAAACTACACGAGTGGGACGTTGATTTTGCCTGCTGGTGCAGTTACAAGTACTTGAATTCAGGCCCTGGAAATGTGTCAGGAATGTTTGTTCATGAAAGGCATTGCAACAATCCCGAACTGAACCGTTTTGCAGGTTGGTGGGGAAACGACCCTGACCAACGATTCAAAATGCAGGCTGGATTTGTTCCTGCTGAAGGAGCAAGAGGTTGGCAGGTGAGTAACGTTCCCGTTTTTGGAATGGCGGTTCATAAATCGGCATTAGATATTCATGCCGAAGTTGGAATGGAAAAGCTTCGTGAGAAAAGCCTCAAACTGACGGGATATTTGGAATTCCTTTTGGATGATTTGAACTCGAAAGACGTTCGCATCATCACACCAAGAGACCCCGAAAAGCGTGGCTGTCAGATTTCCATTTATGTGGATAATGATGCCAAAAAATTGCATCAGGCATTATTAGATGCAGGTGTAATTACCGATTACCGCGAACCGAATGTGATCCGCTTGGCGCCTGTTCCGCTCTATAATTCGTTTGAAGATGTTTGGACTTTCGTTAATATTCTCCGACAACATTTAATGTAGGGGCGTATGGAAATACGCCCTTTTTGCATGACGTGTGGAAACACGCCCTTTTACATAAATGCTTTGTGTCTTTTGTAAAAACTTTGCAAACTCTTCGGTTGAGATAATTTCATTATCTGTATTCAAAATAGAAAATGTAAGAGGTTTGTGAGTAAGTAAGTTATGAGTTTATTTTTCCATAAATTTGTTACTCACAAGTTGCTTACATGAAAGAAGAAGATTCGCCATTCAAGTTTGGGAAGGTTGTACATGGAGAGCAGTTCTCTAATCGGAGCAAAGAACGCAACCGACTAAAAACCAACTACAAGAGCGGGCTGAATACCATTCTTATTTCGCCACGCAGATGGGGAAAATCATCGTTGATTAAAGAAGTGGCATCTGAATACAGCTCAAACTCCAAAACACGGTTCTGTTTTATGGATTTGATGAGCATTAGAACCGAAGAAGAGTTTTATACCATGTTTGCAAAAGCAGTTATTTCTGCCACCTCCAGCAAAATGGAAGAAGTGATGAATAACGCCAAGGAATTCTTGGTCAATATCACACCAACTATTTCCATCAGCCCTACGCCCGAAAGCAATTTTGACATCGGCTTTAATGTAGAACAGATGAAAATGAATTACCAAGATGTGTTGGAACTTCCCGAACGCATTGCCAAGAAAAAGAACATCAATCTCATTGTTTGTATCGATGAATTTCAGAGTTTGGCAAACGTGCAGCATTCCAAGGCATTGCAAGGAAAATTGCGCTCGGTTTGGCAACATCATCAGCACGCCACGTATTGCCTTTATGGCAGCAAGCGGCACTTATTACTCCATATTTTCAATAGCAGAAGTATGCCATTTTACAAGTTTGGCGATGTGATGTTCTTGGAAAAAATATCGAAAGAACATCTTACCGCTTTCGTTATAAAACGGTTTGTTGACACGAAAAAGAAAATAGAACCAGACGTTGCTGAAAACCTTGTACTTGCCATGCAATGCCATCCGTATTATGTGCAACAATTGGCACATATTACGTGGGTAAACACCAAGAAAACGGCCAACGCAGAAACGTTAGAACTTGCGCAGAAACTTCTACTAGAACAGAACGATATTTTCTATCAACGCGAGTTTGAGAATCTGAGCGACACGCAGATTGAATTTGTGAAAGCACTCGTAAGTGGCGAAACCCGCTTTTCGAGCCAAAAAGCATTGAAAAAATATAATCTCGGTTCATCTAGCAATGTGGTTCAGATAAAAAATGCGCTAGAAAAGAAAGAAATCATTGACCTATTTCAAGAAAAAATTGAACTGATGGATCCAGGATTTGAACTTTGGTTTAAAGAGCGGATATGTAATTTACCGTAGAGGCGTATGGAAATACGCCCTTTTGCATGACGTATAAATATGCACCCTAATTTCCAATATTCGTGCTTAAAACGGAAAATGTAAGAAGTTTGTGAGTAAGGATGTTCTTACATTTTTAGGCAGCATCCTTTTTACTGAAGGAGGAGATATATTTCTTTAGCACCTCTGCTTGCGTTATGGTCAATTCCTTTGGGCTCACGCTTTGTTTAAACTTCTCTAGCCCGTAACTTTCTATTAAGCGACCGAAGGAAGAGTTTAGAAAAGAAGAAGATGTGATGGAACTGTCTTTGAAGGAAAGTATCACCTTCTCGTTTTTCAAGAATACACTTATGAGTGCAGCATACAGTTTTTCACCTTCTGTATTGGTGTACGTCTCGCTTACGATATTCTTTAAATACAGTATCATACCGCAAAGATACTAATTGGCCCATTCCCAATCGTCATCAACAAGTTTATGCTCATGTAGGTTGTCCACTCGAATATCCAATTCAACGATAGTTCCCTGAAATCCTACAATCGGATTATCATAATAACTGTTTTTTGAAGGCTCACCTTTCATCAAAATCCCATTTGTCACAATTTTCCAAACTGTATCATTGGCACGCGCAAAAGAATTCAAATTATCCAATCCTTTGCCCATGTTGTGCGGGCTTGACTTGACAGTTCGATTTTCCTCAAGTGCCCACTTCACACATTCCTTTTCACCCAGTTCAATCTTATTCTCCCGCTTCAAATAATTCTTTACTGAGTTTGGGATTCCAATACCTAAATCGGATACAGCGACACGGATAATGTTGAATAGAGGATAATACTCACAAAAAACATAAGCGTCAATTTTTGAATTGGAATGATCATATACGTTATTGATAAGTTCAGAAAGACAATGATTCAGCATTTGCAGATCTTTTCCAAGGCAAATATTTTTCATATACGCTTCGGTGGCATCAACATAAGCATACATCGTTTCTCTATCAACTCGCCTTATATGCATGGCGGTTTGGCTTGATATACTATCAATAGTTGCTGGAGAGTGCACGTTGGAATTGCAGAATTCACTTAAACCGATATCCTCTACATAAGTTCTTATATGCTCCTCAACTGATAATGTTATTTCACCTCCTGTGGATTGCAACCAAATGGCAAATTGCGTAATAATCAGAATGTCCATTGGGTGCAATTCGGACAGATACAGATCCATCCTAACATGAATACCTGATTCTCCTCTTGAAATAATATCATACGCTTTCGCAAAATCAATCTGTGAGCGTATGATAACGGTCTCATCGTTTTTCTTCTTCATCTTTACCACCCCTTTTTATCAAACACAAAAAGTACCAATAGAATTTGACACTTGAATTCTCATATCAAACCAAATTATTAGAAGCTGGTTGCGATGAAGCAGGCCGTGGCTGTTTGGCCGGTCCAGTCGTTGCCGCAGCCGTTATCCTCAACCCGAAAAAACCTATAATTGGTCTGAATGATAGCAAGAAGATTAACGAGAAAAATCGCGAATTGCTACGACCCGAAATTGAAGCTAAAGCATTGGCGTGGGCGGTTGGAATTGTGACCAATGTTGAAATTGACGAAATCGATATTCTGAAAGGGAGTTTTCTCGCTATGCACAGGGCGTTGGATCAACTCAAAATCCGACCTCAACTCATTATTGTAGATGGCAACCGTTTTATTCCATACAAGAAAGTGCCACACGAAACCATTGTGAAAGGCGATGGCAAATACCAAAACATTGCCGCTGCTTCCATTTTGGCAAAGACCCATCGGGATGAAATTATGCGCCTATTGCATCTTCAATACCCACATTTTGGCTGGGATAGGAACAAAGGTTACCCAACCAAAGAACACCGGTCGGGAATAGAAAGACATGGCCCCACAGAATGGCACCGAATGACTTTCCAACTGCTTCCACTAGAAACACCTATTAAAGACATATAGAAAATGCTGAAGAAAATTGCTCTCAGTTTGGCGCTAGTAGTAGCTCTACTTGTTGCTGTCGTTTCCATCTACGCTTACTCATCAGTAGTTGAGTTTACGGAGGAGCAGGAAAGCGAAATAGAAGCTGCAATTGAGAAACCAGCAGAAAGGCAAGTTGGCGAAGACGGTTATGCTCAAAATGGCGCTACCAAAATCTGGTATGACGTACAAAACCCAAAAGATTCCGTGCGTGGAAGCATCATTCTTATTATGGGTTTATCTGCCGATGCCTTGGCTTGGCCTAGCTATTTCATGGATGGTTTTCGGGATGCCGGATATCAAGTAATCCGCTTAGACAACCGTGGCGTTGGGATGACAGATTGGGATGATTTTGACCCTGAAAACCCGTATACACTTTCGGATATGGCTGATGATGTGCTGGCCGTTTTAGACACCCTTGGAATTGAAAAAGCTCACATTGCAGGAGTTTCCATGGGCGGAATGATTGGTCAAACGCTGTGCCTAGAACATCCTGAACGGGCTCTTAGTCTCACATCAATCATGTCAACAGCTTGGGTTAGCGACAAGGAACTTCTTGGGGTGAATTACGCACTCTTTGCAGATATTGGGGTAAACACATTCAAATACGGACTAAGTGAGAATGAAGTTGACGCTGTAAAAATGAGTCTCGCAATTAGGATTTTATTGATGGGTAGCGATAAATTCGAACTTGATATTGAGCCAATTACACACCGAACCCTCTACAATGTAAGAGAACGAAACGGCTACAACCGTCAATCAGGAAGACAGCAAACTACAGCAATCGAAATATCTGGTTCTCGGATTGAAGCCTTGAAAACATTGAGCGTTCCCACGCTTGTAATTCATGGAAAAACCGACCCGCTCATTCCGTTCGAGCATGGCGTAAAAACCGCAGAATTGATTCCGAATGCCCAAACACTTTGGATGGATGGATTGGGGCACATTATCTCTGAAATGCACTCTGAAATTATTGTTCCAAGAATGATTGAGTTTATGAATGCACCAAACGCCCCTGAGAAATGAAATTGATTCCATCATCAGTCATTTTTCTACTCTCGATTTCCTCAGCAATTGGGCAGGAAAATGGTGCGTACACCATTTTCGATTCTAAAGGAAAGAAGGTGAAGTATTCCAAAATGCTGAAGACACTAGATGCATCTCAGATTATTCTTTTTGGAGAATATCACGACAATCCAATTTCGCATTGGTTGCAGTTTGAGGTAACATCAGCATTGCTAAAAGACAATCAATTGGTGCTCGGGGCAGAAATGTTCGAAGCCGACAATCAAGGCGAGTTAAATCAATATCTGGCAGGAGAAATTGATGCACAAGCTTTGGACACACTTGCGCGATTGTGGCCTAATTTCAAAACAGATTACAAGCCGCTGGTTGACATCGCCAAAGACAACAAATTGAAATTCGTGGCAACTAATATTCCACGAAGGTATGCCAGCATGGTTTTTAAAGGTGGTTTAGAAGCACTCGACACCTTATCAGAAGAAGAAAAATCGTGGGTGGCCCCGCTGCCAATTGCATACGATTCGGAGCTCCCAGGCTATATAGAAATGCTGGCCATGATGGGCGGACATGGAGGCGAAAATCTCCCAAAGGCGCAAGCGGCAAAAGATGCCACCATGGCACATTTTATTTTAGCAAATTACACATCCAAACAGACTTTTATCCATTTCAACGGGGCGTATCATTCCAATAATTCTGAAGGCATTCTTTGGTATTTGAAACAGGCGCAACCTGAACTCAATTACGCAACCATTTCAACCGTTTCTCAGGCCGATATTTCTAAACTGGAAGCTGAGAACAAGGGAATTGCCGATTTCATTATTTGTGTGGATGAGAATATGACTTCTACTCATTAGTTAGTGGTTATCGGTTATTG
>JBDNJH010000249.1:0-7232 GCA_041687875.1 Flavobacteriales bacterium
GGTAGCTGCATACATTCCAGCACATAGGTTGGTTAACGGAGCAATTCCGCCTGTAGACCAAGTGGCGGTGTAGGCTCCAGCATTCGGACTGTCGTAGAAAACGAGTGCCGTTCCATCACAAAGGCCGTGACAAGAGATGTTAACAATATCAAGTTGCGGAACCGGATTTCCCAAAACTACAATTACAACCGTGTCTCTATCGGAGCAGCCGCCTTGTATTTCATAAACCGTCAAAATAATCTCATAAATACCGTCATCTGTAGGTGCAAATGTGGCAGAGTCGGCAGTACCCTGTAACCAAGCTTCCATTAACAGTCCAATTCCAATCACCAATGCCCAATTGCGAAGTTGATTGATCTGTTAGAACAATAGTAGCATTGATACATACCGTATCTTGCCCTCCGTAGTCGAAAGAAGCTGCGCATTGCGCATCTGCATGATTAGACAAAAAGGCGATTGAAATTAACCCAATGCAGCAAATAGCTAGGAAATTGCGTTTGTAAAGATTCATATTGGTTGGTTTTAATGACATTTATTACGGTATGTAATCAACAAGGTTATCTAAAGATATTTGTAACTGACAGGCGCAGGTTTAAGTATCAAGGCAATATTTAAGTTGAAGGTAAACATCTCAAGATATTTGTACAGAACAACCATTGTTTTAATGGCCTGTTTAGTTGTGATTATATCGCAATTAAAAGCACAGACCTACGATTTTCAAAAATTTACGGTTGAGAATGGGCTTTCCCAATCGCAAATTCTCTGCCTTTTCCAAAGTAATACTGGAGAACTTTGGATGGGAACGAACCAGGGAGGCATCAATAAATTCAACGGTTCGGAATTCAGCTACATCACCAAAGAACATGGGCTTTCTGATAATGTGGTCTACGCAATGGTTCAAGATCAGCTTGGACGAATGCTTGTTGGCACTAACAATGGACTCAACATTATTGTTGGAGACAAGATTGACACACTCAACATAGAAAAAGGGCTACCTCATAAAGGTGTTGTAAGCCTTTTAATTGCAAAAGACCAAACTGTGTGGTTGGGCACCGGCAAAGGTGTTGCCCGTTTGGTGGGCGATTCAATTGTTCCCTTCACCAAAGATTCGCTTATGTCAGAATCAACGATTCTAAACATTCGCGAGGGCGCAGATGGATCTCTTTGGTTCTGCACCGTTCAGAACGGTCTGTTCCGATGGAATGGTAAATCCATGCTAAACGTCACAACCAATGATGGATTAGATCATAATTACGTGTATGACGTGATGCCGCTTGGAAAACATGATGCTTGGATTTTTGGTTACAAAGGGCTTTACCACCTTATGAACACCAAAATTGAGCCGATTGAGTTACCGAAAGAAATTCCATCTCACACGCGCTTTTACGGTTTTCTGCGCGACAAGGCCAAAAATATTTGGATAGGAACAACGGCAGGCGTGTTGAAGTACCGCGATGGCGAATTCAAGAAGCTAACCATGAAAAACGGCTTGGTTGACAACAACATCTGGAAGATTATTCAGGACCGTGAGGGGAATCTTTGGTTCGGTTCAAAATCAAACGGAGTCTCAAAATTGAACAGCGAGCGGTTCAAGATATATAAGTCTGAAGAGGACCTTCCGTATCCAGCGGTAAACGCGGTTTTCAGAGATTCTAAAAAACGAGTGTGGTTGGGCACCAGAGGCGGAGTAGCCATTTGGGACGGGGCAAAGCGCCAATTTGTAAAAGAAAAGGACGGATTGAGCTCAGAAATAATTAGCGATTTTGACGAAGATGCTAATGGCACCATTTACATCGGCTCCGACTTCGGCATTACCACGTATCGCGATGGAAAATTTACGCAATACATTGCCGAGAAAACCGATTTGAACGATTGCCGTGATGTATTTGTTGATGGCTCCACCATTTGGCTTGGCACCAAAAACGGTCCGGCTGTTTTTGAACAAGGTCATATTTCGCAGCCATTTAACGCCATGGCTTTTCCTCAATACGTGTTTGATGCCGTGCGAAAAGGAAAGGACATTTGGTTCGGTTACGATGATGGTGTTCTCAAATTTGATGGAGAACGGTTTGTTCAACTCACTGCCAAGGATGGTTTTTTTGATGGTCGCACACGAAGCGTACTGGTTGGACCTGACGGAAACCTGTGGTTCGGAACCAACAATGGTGTTTACCGCTATGATGGTAAATCTTGCAAGAATTTTGGTGTGGCAGATGGCCTCTTGTCTGATGCCGTTTATTCGCTCGGTTTTCATAAGGATGGTTCGCTTTGGGTAGGGCAGGCAAAAGGAGTATCGCGCTTGCTATTTGATGAGGGCGAATTGGAAGATGTAATCAAATATGGGAAAGAACAAGGCTTTCTTGGGTTAGAGTGCAGCACAAATTCCATTTTGATGGATGATGACGGGAAGATTTGGGTTGGCACTACCAATGGATTGGTTGAGTATGATCCATCGCAAGATAAAGGCGCTTACTTTAAACCGCTGACCCGCATTACCGACATCAAACTTTATTCGCAATCTGTAGATTGGAGCGGTTATTCAGATTCCATAAATCAGGATGGAATTCCATTCAATCTCATCTTGCCGTACGATAAGAATCATCTGACTTTCGAATTCTCAGGTGTAAGTCTGACCTCGCCAGCTTCTATGAATTACAGCTACATTCTTGAAGGCATGGATGAAGATTGGCAGCCTATAACCAATACTAGCTCGGCCAAATATTCCAACATTCCTCCCGGAACCTACACGTTTAAGGTAAGAGCCGGTTTTGGCGATGAGCTATGGAAAAACCTCCCAGTCTCGTTCTCGTTCACCATCAGGCCACCATTCTACAAAACCACCTGGTTTTATATCCTATGTATCGCCATTGCGCTTGGAGTAGCATATTCTTACTATACTATTCGTAAGGCAAACGTTCAGATTACGCTTCAAAAACAGAAGATTGAATCTCAAAAAGACGTTATCGAAAAGAAAAATCAGGAAATGGTTGATAGTATCAACTATGCGCGCACCATTCAGTCCGCAACACTTCCTGCACGCGAGTTATGGCACAAATCCCTACCCGATTCGTTCGTTTTGTTCAACCCCAAAGACATTGTAAGTGGCGATTTTTATTGGCTTGCCAACAATGGCGAAGACATTTTCTTCTCTGCCGTAGATTGCACAGGTCACGGTGTTCCGGGTGCGCTAATGAGTATTGTTGGTTACAACGGATTGAATCAGGCCGTTAACGAACAGAAATTATCTGAGCCGGCCTCCATTTTGAAACACTTGAGCAATAGCGTGAACCAATCGCTACGCAAATCGGAGCATGACGATTATGTGAGGGATGGGATGGACATTGCGCTCTGCAAATTGAACTTTCGCACCATGAAAATGGAATTTGCCGGGGCTTTCAACCCGTTGCTTATCATCCGTAAAGGAGAAGAACTCTTAATAAAGGGCGACCGAATTGCCATTGGAAGTATGGATACTGTGGAAAAGCCTTTTCAAAATCATGAGGTCGCCCTCCAAAAAGGCGACTGTATCTATATTTATTCTGATGGTTATGCCGATCAGTTTGGTGGCGATTTAGGCAAGAAGATGAAAACAACCATTATGCGGAAGAAAATTTTGGAAGTGAGCTCTCTATCCATGCCGCAACAACAGGCCGAGCTAGAAAAGTTTTTGGTTGGGTGGCAAGGTTCGCTTGAGCAGGTTGATGATATATGCGTAATTGGGGTTCGGGTTTGATTGCCTACTCTATCAAGAGTTGCGTCACAAACCTATCCGTTTCCTCCACAAATTCCTGATAATATTCTCCCGTTCCAGGCCCTGAAAACCCGGTATGAATCTGTCTCACGATTCCCTTTTTGTCGATAAAAATGCTTGTTGGGAATGACAATACATGATTGAGCATTGGAAGCTTTTCTGCGGCCTCTTTCTTACTTGCTTTTCCAGCCAACAGTATCTCGTAAGGAATGCTGAAATGCTCTTTTAGTCGATTCAATGAATGAATGTTGATTTGTTCGTTATCGCTCTTTTCAAACGCCAACGAAATTACCTCCAAACCTTGTTGATGGAAATTGTTGTGGAGAGAAACCAAGTAAGCGGTTTCGTCCATACAGTTCGGGCACCAGCTTCCCATTATCTGAACCACAACAACTTTATTCTGATATCGAGCTTCGTTGAGGCTGACCATTTTTCCATCCACGTTTTTGAATGAGAAATCAAGCTTCGAATAGCCCGGTTTCAAAAAGGTCAGCGATGTTGGGTCGGGCAGTTGAAAAGACGCATCTTTAGTTCCAACCCAGTTTTCATTCCAGTGCGTTCCAGACCAGAAAACTCCAGTAATCGTATCTCCATTAACCTTAGCCTTAAACAAGAAAACGTGAGACCCATCAAAGCAGGAAAGCAGAAGGCTATCGCCAGAAATGTTTCCTTCGAGGTAACGATAGTCTCCAGTTTCGGTTAAGAATGTTCCAAGGGCGCGGTTTCCGTTCTGTTCAAAAACGCCCAGAGCCGCATATTCATTATCGCTTCCAGGGCTGAATTCTACCTTCCATTTACCAGTTACATTCAAAACTAACGTGTCTTGTACTGGAAATCTGGTTGCAAAATTTTTCGTTGCCTCAAAAGCAATTTGGTAGTCTCCATCTCTAGAATAGTCGAAATAGTGACCAACAATAGAATTCCCTTCAATTTTTCCAATCAAAGCTGTGTCAAAAATCGGCAACCGAACAAAAACGCTGTCTTCCTTTACTTCAAACTTATCGGCTCGTATGCGCTCGTCTCCATTAACCACATAAAACTGTAGGCGGTTCTGCTCTTCTACTATTTCTGCACGGAATGGGAGTTTTTCATCTCCAAGATTGAGAGCGAAAAGCCATGTGCCCCGCAATTCTGTTGGTTGCTTTTTCTCTTCGCAACCTATCAAAACCAACCAACAAAAAATAATTGGAATGAGCCTATTAGATTTCAATAAACTCGGCTTCAATCGAATATTCAGAGTCGAAAAGATAACTGACAGAAAGTTTGCCTTTCATCATGTATCCTTCTCCTGTTGTAAAAAACAGACTTTGGTCTGAGCTATAAAGGAAATTCTTAGTGCGCCTATCAACTGTTACCTGAAGGCATTGGCGCGTGTCCTTATCAATAGTAACTACTACATTTTTGACTGGAATTTCTTCATTATCAGTCTTGTAGGTGATGATATAAACCCGCTCAAGAGAGATGCTGTCAATCTTAAACTCGCCTCTCCATGCTGGGCGATTAATGTCGGCTTCTTTGAAAGCATCCAATTCTTCCTTCCAATCGATGTCACCACGTTCAATAATGTGGCTGTGGCCATCTTTAGTGACGTGTTTTCTAACCCGTTGTTGCCGATTTTGAAGATTCTCGACCTGCATGACCATAAAGGCTGGGATGTCGTAGTAATTCCGCTGGTCTTCGTAATACGCCTCCGCTGGATCCTTAGCGCAGGAACTCAGAATTACAATGAGTGCTATGAAAAGAGGTCGATTCAAATCAAACTATCAGAGGTCAAATTTTATTCCTTGTGCCAAGGGCAATTCTGTACTATAATTAATGGTATTGGTCTGCCTTCTCATGTAAACTTTCCAAGCATCCGAACCCGATTCGCGGCCTCCGCCCGTTTCCTTTTCTCCACCAAATGCACCACCAATTTCCGCTCCCGAAGTGCCGATGTTCACATTAGCAATTCCGCAATCCGAACCAGCATAGCTCAAAAACAACTCTGCCTGACGCAAATTGGTGGTCATTATTGCAGATGAAAGCCCTTGAACAACCCCATTTTGGAGCGCAATTGCCTCGTCAATATCGCTATACTTAATCAAATACAATATAGGTGCAAATGTTTCCTGCTGCACAATTTCAAAATGATTCTTCGCTTCGGCAATGGCTGGCTTCACGTAGCAGCCACTTTCGTAACCATTGCCCTCAAGAACACCACCTTCCACCACAATGTTTCCGCCTTCGGCTTTTACTTTTTCAAGTGCATTGAGATATGCTTCAACAGATTGCTTATCGATAAGCGGTCCAACGTGATTGTTTTGATCCAATGGATTTCCGATTCGGAGTTGTCCGTATGCTTTCACTAAGCTGTTTTTTACTTCGTCATAAACACTTTCGTGAATAATAAGTCTTCGTGTGCTGGTGCAACGCTGACCGCAAGTGCCCACCGCTCCGAAAAGCGCTCCAACAATCGAAATTTTCAAATCGGCATTTTCGGTAATGATCACGGCATTATTTCCGCCCAGTTCAAGAAGCGTGTTTCCTAAACGCGCACCAACCGCCATTGCCACTTTCTTTCCCATTCGGATAGATCCAGTGGCTGACACAAGCGGTACGCGCTTATCGTTAGTCATCATTTCGCCAACGGTAAAATCGCCCTGAACGAGGCAGCTTACTCCCTCAGGAACTTGATTTTTCTCAAATACTTCTTTGATGATATTTTGGCAAGCCACAGCCGAAATGGGCGCTTTTTCCGAAGGTTTCCAAACGCAAACATCGCCACAAACCCAACCGAGCATGGTATTCCAGCTCCAAACGGCCACTGGGAAGTTGAATGCAGATATGATTCCTACAATTCCTAGTGGATGATACTGCTCGTACATTCTGTGAAGTGGCCGCTCAGAGTGCATGGTCAAACCATACAACTGGCGTGAAAGACCAACTGCAAAATCGCAGATGTCTATCATTTCCTGAACCTCGCCTAAGCCTTCTTGAAGGCTCTTTCCCATTTCGTAGGAAACCAATTTCCCAAGCGATTCTTTCTTTTCTCGAAGCGCATCACCAATCTGGCGCACAATATCACCTCTCTTTGGCGAAGGCCACGTTCGCCACTCAATAAATGCCTGTTGGGCTTTGGTAATTACCAATTCGTAGTCTTCTGCAGTACAGGAACCTACGGAAGCAATCAAGCGTCCATCAACGGGCGAATACGAGGCAATGGCGTTTCCACCTCCTTTGTAATCCTTTAAACCTGTTGATGCGGCTGGATTTATCTTGCTGATATTCAGCGATTTTAGCACATCCCGTATCTCTGTTCCCATATCAATCATCACCTCCGACATTTTCTAAAATTATGCGTTTTGCCAAATGTAACAAATATGGATGCGAGAGTTTGGACAAACAAATACCCCCACCGAATCTGCCGAAGCGTCATACGATGGGGGTGAAACCAGGAATTGGAACTGTGCTCCAAATTTAGGAACTTAATTGACTTACCCAC
>JBDNJH010000250.1:0-8002 GCA_041687875.1 Flavobacteriales bacterium
CTGATTTCGATGATACCTTGATGGAAAAATATTTCGATGATCCGAATTCAATCAGCGAAAGCGAAGTGATTGCGGCTCTTCGTAAAGCGTGTGTTGCCAATAAGGTGATTCCAATGCTTCGTGGTTCAGCATTTAAGAACAAAGGCGTTCAGACAATGCTTGACTATGTGATGGAATTGATGCCAAGTCCGCTTGATATGGAAAACATCAACGGAATAAACCCTGATACAGATGAGCTTGTTTCCCGTAAGCCGGATGTGAGCGAACCGTTCGCGGCATTGGCGTTTAAAATTGCTACAGATCCATTTGTTGGTCGACTTTGTTTTATCAGAGCATATTCTGGGCGATTGGAAGCAGGTTCTTATGTTTATAACATGCGTACAGAAAAGAAAGAACGTATTTCACGTATCTTCCAAATGCACGCAAACAAGCAGAACTCTATCCCCTTCCTCGAAGCTGGAGATATTGGTGCTGCGGTTGGTTTCAAAGACATCAAAACGGGAGATACCCTTTGCGATGAAAAGTTTCCGATTGTTCTAGAATCAATGAAGTTTCCAGAGCCTGTTATCGGTTTGGCCATCGAGCCAAAAACTCAGGCTGACATGGATAGGCTAGGTGTAGGACTTAATAAGTTGGCTGAAGAAGATCCGACATTTAAGGTTCATACAGATCCAGATTCTGGTCAAACAGTTATTTCAGGTATGGGCGAGCTTCACTTAGAGATTATCATTGACCGATTGAGACGTGAGTTCAAGGTCGAAGTAAATCAAGGAGCGCCACAGGTAACTTATAAAGAAGCAATTTCGATTACGGTTCCTCACCGCGAGGTTTACAAGAAGCAGTCTGGTGGTCGTGGTAAGTTCGCGGATATTTCATTCGAACTTGGACCAGTTGATGCAGATTTCGTTGGAGAAGGTCTTCAGTTTGAGAATAAAATTAGTGGTGGTAATATTCCACGTGAATTTATTCCTTCTATAGAGAAAGGATTCAAGATGGCCATGAACAATGGTGTCTTGGCCGGATTTAAGATGGATACGCTGAAAGTGACGCTGAAGGATGGTTCATTCCACGCGGTTGACTCGGATGCACTTTCGTTTGAAATCTGTGCGCAGATTGCCTACAAAGAGTCTGCACGAAAAGCAGGTCCAGTTTTGCTGGAGCCTATCATGAAGGTGGAGGTTGTAACTCCAGAAGAGAACATGGGAGACGTTATGGGTGACCTTAACAGAAGACGTGGTCAAATGCTAGGAAT
The DNA here is from genome assembly GCA_041687875.1 of Flavobacteriales bacterium. Taxonomy (GTDB): domain Bacteria; phylum Bacteroidota; class Bacteroidia; order UBA10329; family UBA10329; genus UBA10329. Next base: position 1,253 of record JBDNJH010000250.1, read on the forward strand.
GGACAGCAGAGGAACTGCTCAGGTTGTAAAATGCCTCGTTCCACTTTCTGAAATGTTCGGTTATGTAACTCAGTTGAGAACGATTACTTCTGGTAGAGCAACATCTACAATGGAATTCGATCACTTCGAGCCATGTCCAAAGAACATTTCTGAGGAAGTTATTGCACGTGTAAAAGGAGAAAAAGTGTAGAGACGCGATTTATCACGTCTAATCCAGCAGTTAAAAAGAATCATGACACAAAGAATAAGAATAAAGCTCAAATCGTACGACCACAACTTGGTTGACAAGAGCGCGGATAAGATTGTTAAAACAGTGAAAGCCACTGGTGCAATTGTAAGCGGACCAATTCCACTTCCAACGCACAAGAAGATCTACACCGTACTTCGTTCAACGCACGTTAACAAGAAGTCGAGAGAGCAGTTCCAATTCAGTTCTTACAAGAGACTGTTGGACATCTACAGCAGTACTGCAAAAACAGTTGATTCATTGATGAAACTGGAATTGCCAAGTGGAGTTGAGGTAGAGATTAAAGTATAACGCGTAGAGACGCAATGCTTGCGTCTCAATTGAAAAGGTAGAGACGCGATTTATCGTGTCTATTTAAAAAGAACAAACAGTAAATAATTAGGTCATGTCTGGACTTATAGGAAAGAAAATAGGAATGACGAGTCTCTTCAACGAGGCTGGTAAAAACATTCCATGCACTGTGCTCGAAATTGAGCCTTGTACTGTCACTCAGGTGAAAACCGTTGAAGTTGATGGTTACACAGCTGTTCAGGTTGGAACAGGGCTGCGAAGCGATAAGCGTACAACATCTGCTTTGAAAGGACATTTCAAGAAAGCAAATTGTGATTCAAAGCGCAAGATGGTTGAGTTTAGAACAACTCATGGCTACACTCCATTTGAAGACAATGCTGTATTGGGTGCAGATTTAGGTGTTGCTGATATGTTTGCCACAGGCGATTATGTTGATGTTGTTGCAAAATCGAAAGGAAAAGGTTTCCAAGGTGTTGTTAAACGTCATGGATTTGCTGGTGTTGGACAAGCAACTCACGGACAGCACAACAGAGCACGCCACCCAGGAGCTATTGGAGCATGTTCTTATCCAGCTCGAGTTTTCAAAGGCTTGAGAATGGGCGGACAGATGGGCGATAAAAGAGTAAAAGTTCAAAACCTTCAGGTTATGGCGGTTGATGCAGAGAGAAATCTCCTTGTATTGAGTGGAGCTGTTCCAGGAGCCAAGGGATCATACATTATTGTAGAGAAGTAATAATGGAATTAGCAGTAGTAGATAAAGCGGGTAAGGCAACTTCCAAAAAAGTGAAGTTGAGTAAGGATGTATTTGGCGTAGAGCCGAACGAGCATGCCATTTACCTCGATGTAAAACAGTACTTGGCGCATCAACGGCAAGGAACGAGCAGCTCAAGAGAGCGTTCTGAAGTACGTGGTAGTACACGTAAGATCAGAAAGCAGAAGGGTTCTGGAGGCGCTCGTTTTGGAGACATCAAAAGCCCGATATTGAGAGGTGGAGGCCGAGTGTTCGGTCCACGCCCAGCAGAGCATGGCTTCAAACTCAACAGAAAATTGAAGCAAGTTGCCCGTAAGTCGGCTCTTTCTTTAAGAGCTAGCGAGAACGCTATTACTGTTATTGAAGACTTTAAATTTGATGCTGCCAAGACAAAAGATTACACGCAGTTTTTGGACAATTTGAAGCTGTCCGATAAAAAAACATTGCTAGTACTGAATGAGCAGGATAAAAACATATATTTGTCCTCCCGAAATTTGAAGGGTGCTAAAGTCGTAACCGTGTCAGAATTAAACACTTACGGCATTTTAAACGCAACTAATCTGCTTCTTTTGGAGAGTGCGGTTGCAACAATTGAGAAAAGCTTAAGCTAAAAAGTGATGGAAATTCTAGTGAAACCATTGATTACAGAAAAAATGACCGCTCAGGCTGCAAAGCTTGGTCAGTACGGTTTTGTGGTCAATAGAAAAGCCAATAAGGTTGAGGTTAAGCAAGCCATTGAAAAGATGTATGGAGTTAATGTTCAGTCTGTTAACACCATGATCATTCCAGGGAAAAAGCGAAGCAGAAACACCAAGAGCAAATTTATTGTTGGAAGAACTTCTGCGGTTAAGAAGGCCATCGTAACACTTGCTGAGGGAGAAACCATTGATTTTTATAGCAATATCTAAGATACCATGGCTGTAAGAAAACTAAAACCGACCACTCCAGGGCAACGTCATAAAGTTGCAAGCACCTTCGAAACGGTGACTACCTCTACACCAGAGAAGTCATTGGTAAAGGGGATGAGCAAATCTGGCGGGCGTAACAATACTGGTAAGATGACCATGCGCCAGATTGGTGGCGGTCATAAGAGAAAGTACCGTGTAATTGACTTTAAGCGTAACAAGGATGGAATTCCTGGAACGGTTAAAACAATTGAATACGACCCGAACCGTAATGCACGTATCGCGCTTCTTTACTATGCAGATGGTGAGAAGAGATACATCATCGCTCCGAAAGGAATTGAGGTTGATCAGGTTCTGGTTTCTGGAAAAGGTGTAGCACCGAATGTGGGTAACACACTTTTGCTGAGCGAAATTCCAATGGGTACAATTGTTCATTGCCTTGAGCTAAAGCCAGGTCAAGGAGCAATCCTTGCAAGAAGTGCAGGTTCTTACGCACAATTGGTTGCGAGAGACGGAAAGTACGCTACATTGAAAATGCCTTCAAGTGAGATCCGAATGATTCTTACTACTTGCAGAGCAACTATCGGAACTGTTTCAAATAGCGATTTCAGCTTGGAAGTTTCAGGTAAGGCAGGCCGTTCAAGATGGTTAGGAAGAAGACCACGTGTACGTCCAGTAGTGATGAACCCAGTCGATCACCCAATGGGTGGTGGTGAAGGAAAGTCTTCTGGAGGTCACCCAAGATCTAGAAAAGGTATTCCAGCAAAAGGATACAAGACTCGAAGCAAAGTGAAAGCTTCAAGTAAGTACATAGTTGAAAAAAGAAAGAAGTAATTAGGTAATGGCAAGATCACTTAAAAAAGGGCCTTTTATAGATTTCAAGCTTGAGAAACGAGCTGTGGAAGCCCAAGAAAGCAAGAAAAAGACTGTTATTAAAACGTGGTCCAGAAGATCAGTTGTCAGTCCAGATTTTGTAGGTCTTACTATTGCTGTGCATAACGGAAATAAATTTATTCCTGTGTATGTAACTGAGAACATGGTAGGTCACAAGTTCGGTGAATTCTCTCCAACGAGAACATACCGTGGTCACGGAAAAGGTAAGAAGTAATAAAAGCGGATCTCCAAGCTTAAAGCAATGGGAAAGAGAAAAAAACTGATGGCAGATGCAATGAAGGAAGCGCGCAAGACGCAATACTTCGCTTCATTGAATAACGTGCCAACATCGCCTCGAAAAATGAGGTTGGTGGCCGATATGGTGAGAGGTATGGACGTTGACAAGGCACTTTATGCTTTGAAACTTCACCCGAAAGAAGCTTCGGGGCGACTTGAAAAGCTATTGCTTTCTGCGCTTTCTAACTTCAAAGAGAAGAGCCAAGGTGGAGATGAGTCAACACTTATCGTGAAGGAGATTTCTGTTGATAGCGGAAGATCGTTGAAAAGATTGCAGACTGCTCCACAAGGTAGAGCACATAGAATTAAAAAGAGATCAAACCACGTAACACTTGTTCTAGACAACAAGAAGGCTTAACACATGGGACAAAAGACAAATCCGATAGGCAATAGACTGGGAATCATCAAAGGTTGGGACTCCAACTGGTATGGTGGTAAAGAAACAGCTGCTAATATTGAGAGTGATTACAAAATCAGAAATTACCTGCGTGCCCGTTTGGCAAAAGCTAGTATTTCAAAAATCATTGTTGAGCGTACGCTGAAATTGATAACAGTTACTGTTAATACGGCACGCCCAGGTATCATTATCGGAAAAGGTGGTAGCGAGGTTGACAAGTTGAAAGAAGAGTTGAAAAAAATCACTGGAAAAGAGGTTCAGATCAACATCTTCGAAATCAAGAGACCAGAGCTTGATGCTCGTCTTGTAGGAGAAAGCATTGCCCGGCAATTGGAAGGACGTATCTCGTTTAGAAGAGCGGTGAAAATGGCGGTTGCTTCAACCATGAGAATGGGAGCAGAAGGAATCAAAGTTCAAGTGAGTGGACGATTGGGAGGAGCTGAAATGGCACGTTCAGAATCATACAAGGATGGACGAATTCCATTGCACACATTCAGAGCTGACATTGATTATGCTAACGTAGAGGCACATACAACGTATGGCCGACTTGGAATAAAGGTTTGGATTATGTTGGGTGAGGTTTATGGTAAGAGAGACCTTGCTCCTAACACAGCAGTTCAAACTAAGAAGCAGCCAGCACGTTTGGCTCCTCGCAGAGAGAACAGAGAAAGAAAGTAATTAGGTAGAACAGGAATAACACGTAAGTTATGCTACAGCCAAAAAGGACGAAGTTCCGTAAAATGCACAAGATGAAGATGAAGGGGATGGCCAATCGTGGCAATCAACTAGCCTTCGGGTCATTCGGTATCAAAGCCAATGAAGGTGCTTGGATCACCGCTCGTCAGATAGAATCTGCACGTATTGCGGTAACGCGATTCATGAAGAGAGAAGGACAAGTTTGGATTAAAATATTTCCAGACAAACCGATAACCAAAAAGCCTGCAGAGGTTCGTATGGGTAAGGGTAAAGGGTCACCAGAATATTGGGTGGCAGTTGTGAAACCTGGTTGTGTGATGTTCGAGATTGAAGGAGTTGACATGGCAACTGCGAAGGAAGCTCTTCGATTGGCTGCACAAAAACTACCTATTACCACCAAATTTATGGTGAGAAGAGATTACACAGGAGCCTAAAAATGTAGAGACGCGATTTATCACGTCTAAAAGAACACAATGGAAAACGCAGTAATAAAAGAATTGTCAAGCGAGGAGCTGTCGGACCGATTGGCCGAGGAGCGATTGAAGCTTGCAAAATTGAAAATGAATCACGCGGTATCTCCTATCGAGAATCCGCAAGAACTTAAACACGCCCGTAGATTGATCGCTAGGTTAATGACCGAACGAACTTCTAGAAGCAAAGTAGCTAGCTGAAATGGAGAATACAGCAACAAGAAACCTTAGAAAGGAAAGAGTCGGGGTTGTCGTAAGCGACAAGATGGACAAGACTATCACCGTAAGTGTTGAACGTAAAGTGAAGCACCCGATGTATGGCAAGTTCGTTAAGATGACGAAGAAGTTCCATGCTCATGACGAGAAGAATGATTGCGGAATCGGTGATACCGTTCGCATCATGGAAACACGTCCATTGAGCAAGTCAAAGAACTGGAGATTGGTAGAAATCCTAGAGAAAGCCAAATAAGCCATGATACAAACAGAATCAAGACTTAAGGTCGCGGACAACAGTGGTGCTAAAGAAGTTCTTTGCATCCGTGTTCTTGGAGGAACAAGAAAGCGTTACGCTCGCATCGGTGACACCATCGTTGTAACAGTAAAAGATGCAGTTCCTTCTGGTAACGCCAAAAAAGGATCAGTTTCTAAAGCGGTTGTTGTAAGAACCAGAAAAGAAACAAGAAGAGCGGATGGATCTTACATCCGTTTTGATGACAACGCAGTTGTGCTTTTAAACGCAGCTGGCGAGATGAGAGGAACAAGGATCTTCGGACCTGTTGCCCGTGAGTTGAGAGAGAAACAATACATGAAGATCGTATCACTTGCACCAGAGGTGCTTTGATATAAAGAAGCAAAGCAATGGCAAAGTTTCATATAAAAAAGGGCGACACCGTTAAGGTAATTACGGGAGTCTCTAAAGGAGAAGAAGGCAAAGTTTTGGAGGTAATTCCTTCAAAGAACAGAGCTTTAGTAGAAGGTGTAAATATGGCAAAGCGTCATACTAAGCCGAATGCAACGCATCCAAACGGAGGCATTGTAGAGCAAGAAGCTTCTATCCAACTTTCAAACCTGATGTTGGTTGATCCTAAAACAGGAGAGACTACACGTACTGGAAGAAAGTTGGTTGACGGTAAGCTTGTAAGATATTCTAAGAAATCTGGAGAAGTAATTAAGTGATGAGTGCAATACCAACTCTAAAAGTAAAGTACAAGGCAGAAATCGTTCCTGCACTGAGGGAGAAATTCCAGTACAAAAGTGTGATGCAAGTTCCACGATTGGAAAAGATTTGTTTGAACCAAGGATTGGGACAAGCTGTTGCTGACAAGAAGATTCTCGAGGCGGCTTTGGCTGACATGAGTATCATCGCTGGTCAGAAAGCAGTTTCGTCTATGTCAAGAAAAGACATCTCTAACTTCAAATTGCGTAAAGGAATGCCCATTGGTGCCCGAGTAACGCTTCGCGGAGATAAGATGTATGAATTCTTGGAAAGACTTGTAGCAGTTGCACTTCCACGAGTAAGAGACTTCCGAGGAATCAATCCAAAAGGATTTGATGGAAAAGGAAATTTCAACTTGGGAATCACTGAGCAAATCATCTTCCCAGAGATTGATATTGAGAAAGTAAACAAGATACTTGGTATGGACATCACATTTGTGACAACAGCCAAAACAAACGAAGAAGGACTCGCTCTATTGAAAGAGTTCGGAATGCCATTTAAAAAGTAAGCTGATATGGCCAAAGAATCAATGAAAGCAAGAGAGCGTAAGCGTGCCGCAATGGTAGCGCGTTATGCCGACAAAAGAGCTAAACTCAAGGCGGAAGGC
>JBDNJH010000251.1:0-3706 GCA_041687875.1 Flavobacteriales bacterium
CTTTACACCATGAGCATTCAGGAAATACAAAGCCTTAGCAACGCAGAAAAAATTCTACTGGTAGAGCAGATCTGGGATAGCATTGATAAGAAAGACATCAATTTATCTGCTGCCCAAAAGAAGGAACTTGACATGAGGTTAGAGCAACACGCCAGAGGCGAAACCAAATTCAGTTCTTGGGATGATGTTAAAAAACGGTTGCACAATCGCAGTTAGATGGTCTACTATCGGATTCATGTTTCCGAAGAAGCTTTTCTTGATTTAGTTCAGGCATTTGATTGGGTTCGGAGTTGGAACTTTGTGTTGAGGCAAGAATTCACGCAATCGCCAGAAACCCCTTTCATTATCAAGAGCGTTACAAACTGGTTCATATCGCTTTTGTTGACCGCTTTCCATACGGAATTCATTATCTCATCGAGGACAAAGAAATCCGCATCATCGGTATATTTCACATGAGCCGAAACCCTAAGAATTGGAGAAGGGGTTAGTAACAAGTTCTCCAATCTCGGATGGTCAAAAAACCGCTTTGTACCCTTTAACCTAAAGGCTTAATTTCGCGCCCTTGCATGACAGGTTGTCGAAGCACCTTCATAGGAACGGTTGTTGACATCACGAGTGCCACTCAAAAGGAATTCACACAGAATGATTGATTTTATAAATAATCTGGCCAAAAAATTCTTCGGAAGTAAGGCCGATAAGGATATTGAAGAAATTCAACCTTACGTTGCACAGATCAACGAATTTTCAAACGCGCTGCAAAACGTTTCGGATGATGCGCTGCGTGCAAAGACAGCTGAGTTCAAACAGCGAATAGCAGAATATCTTTCCGAAGAACGAAAGCAGATTGACGAACTCAATACCAAAGCCGAAGAGGCCGCGACAGATGTAGAAGAAAAAGAACAACTCTACGATCAAATTGACAAAATCGAAGAGTCGGTAACTGAGAAGATCGAGGAAGTGCTTCTCGAAATTCTTCCAGAAGCTTTTGCAGTTGTAAAAGAAACTGCGAAGAGACTGAAAGAAAAAGGTTCGCTTACGGTTACTGCTACCGAAATGGACAAAGACTTGGCCGCCAGAAAAGGCTACGTAGCCATCAATGGCGATAAAGCTGTTTTCCCAAAAACGTGGATAGCTGGCGGAACAGAAACTACATGGGACATGGTGCATTACGATGTGCAGCTTATTGGTGGTGTAGCACTTCATAAAGGACGAATTGCCGAGATGGCAACGGGTGAAGGAAAGACCCTCGTGGCAACGCTTCCTGTTTATTTGAATGCTTTGGCTGGACGTGGTGTTCACTTGGTAACTGTACACGACTACCTCGCAAAACGTGACTCTGAGTGGATGGGGCCGTTGTATGAATTCCACGGTTTGAAAGTGGATTGCATAGACAAGCACCAATCAAACTCGCCTGAAAGACGAGCGGCTTACAATGCCGACATCACCTTCGGCACTAATAACGAATTCGGTTTTGATTATTTGCGCGACAACATGGCTCGCGAAGCGGGCGATCTTGTTCAGCGCAAGCACAATTACGCCATCGTGGATGAGGTAGATTCGGTTTTTATTGATGATGCAAGAACTCCGCTTATCATTTCTGGCCCTGTTCCGCAAGGCGATAAGCACGAGTTTGATGACCTCAAGCCAAAAGTTGAGAAGCTGCTGCAGGTTCAGCGCACATTCTTCAATACCGCTTTGACCGATGCCAAAAGGCTGATTGCTTCAGGAAAAGATAGCTACAAAGAAGGCGAAGGTGGAATGGCCTTGCTTCGTTGTTACCGTGCGTTGCCGAAGAACAAGGCACTTATCAAGTACTTGAGTGAACCTGGCGTGAAGCAGATTCTCCAAAAAACGGAGAACTATTATATGCAGGATCAGAATAAGGAAATGCATAAGGTTGATACCGAGCTTTTCTTTGTAATTGACGAAAAACATAACTCCATCGAGTTAACCGAAAAAGGATTGGAGCTCATCACCAAGAACATGGATGATGACAAATTCTTCGTGCTGACCGATGTTGGTTCTGGTATTGCCGAGATTGAAAAAATGGGCGGAACCGACCAGGAAAAAGCCAAGAAAAAAGACGAATTGATGCGCGATTTCGCCATCAAAAGCGCACGTGTTCATGCCATGAACCAACTGTTCAAAGCGTTCACTCTTTTTGAGAAGGACGTGGAGTACGTGGTGATGGACAATAAGGTGAAGATTGTGGATGAGCAAACTGGCCGAATCATGGATGGCAGACGCTATTCAGACGGTCTGCATCAAGCAATCGAATCCAAAGAAAACTTGAAGGTTGAAGCTGCTACCCAAACGTGGGCAACGGTTACGCTTCAGAACTACTTCCGTATGTACCACAAGCTTTCGGGCATGACAGGAACGGCTGAAACGGAAGCAAAAGAGCTTTGGGACATCTACAAATTGGATGTGATGGTTGCACCAACCAACCGTCCAATTACGCGTGAAGACAAGGAAGATCTGGTTTACAAAACCACCCGCGAAAAATACAATGCGGTAATTGATGATGTGGTGAAATTGACTGCAGAAGGACGACCTGTTTTGGTTGGTACAACTTCGGTCGAGATTTCTGAACTTTTGAGCCGAATGCTCAAAATGAAAAAGATTGAGCACACGGTTTTGAATGCGAAATTGCACGCAAAAGAGGCCGATGTTGTTGCCATGGCAGGTAAGCCAGGTGCCGTAACCATCGCCACCAACATGGCTGGTCGTGGAACGGATATCAAGCTTACCGAAGAGGTTAAAAAATCTGGCGGTTTGGCCATTATCGGTACCGAACGCCACGAAAGCAGACGTGTTGACCGTCAGTTGCGTGGTCGTGCTGGTCGTCAGGGAGATCCAGGTTCTTCACAGTTCTACATTTCTCTCGAAGACAACTTGATGCGACTTTTCGGTTCTGACCGAATAGCCAAGTTGATGGATAAAATGGGTTACGAAGAAGGCGAGGTCATTCAGCACGGAATGGTTTCCAAATCCATTGAACGGGCGCAGAAAAAGGTAGAGGAAAACAACTACGGAATCAGAAAGCGATTGCTCGAGTATGATGATGTGATGAACGCTCAGCGCGAGGTGATTTACAAGCGTAGAAGACACGCGCTGCAAGGCGAGCGACTTTCAGTTGACGTATTGAACATGATTCATGACACGGCTGCTTTGCTGGTTGACGAATTCCATGATGCACGAGATTACGAAGGCTTCAAATTAGATGTGATTCGAACATTCTCTATTGAATCCCCGATTTCTGAGCAGGATTTCAATTCAGGAAAAGCCGATGACGTGCTTGATAAACTGGTTCACGCTTTGACGCAAACTTATGCACGAAAGAAGAGCGAAATAGCCGAGCGGGCGTTCCCTGTAATTGCAAACGTGTTTGAAACGCAAGGCGAAAAATTCAAGAACATCGTTATTCCATTTACGGACGGAATCAAGAACTTAAATGTGGTTGTCAACTTGTCTAAGACTTACGAATTGAAAGGTTCAAACCTTGCGTTAGCGTTTGAGAAGAACATCATTCTAGCCATTATTGATGAGCAATGGAAAGAGCATTTGCGCGAAATGGATGAGTTGAAAACGTCTGTTCAAAATGCATCTTACGAGCAAAAAGACCCATTGCTTATCTACAAATTTGAGTCGTACGAACTCTTCAAGCAGATGCTTGGAAGAATGAACCGCGAGGTAATATCATTTC
>JBDNJH010000252.1:0-6961 GCA_041687875.1 Flavobacteriales bacterium
CACTCCATCCATTATTGCAAGGGAACCAAAATCGCCTTTTATTTTGAACTTCCATTTTAATTGTCCCGTTTGACTGTCTATTGCGTATAAATATTCATCTGCGTATCCATATTCATCACAGCTTGTAACATAAGCCACACCATCCTTTATTGCAGAAGAAGAAACACTGTCTCCTGTTTTGAACTTCCATTTTAATTGCCCGTTTAGTTGCGCTAAGGAGGTTTTTTTATGGTCAATCTCTGCTAATAGTTTTTTGGTAATATCAATAGCATTACCTGCTCTAACTAAGCTAGTTGAGCCAATAGGGATTAGAGAGGTCTCTTTTTTATTATCGTCTGTCATTTTTTCTGGTAATAGGTCTTTTAAAATGACTTATAACGTGATGCGGCTTGGCGAAGGTGGTGATTTTTCACCCCTACTCGGTCAGATTTTGCGATGGTGCATTTAGCTGAGAGATTGCCACGCTCGTACCTCGCTCGCAATGACGCGCCATGGTTTGCAGGTGGCGTGCGTTAGGGATTGGAGCAAGCTGCCGTTCAGGCGGAAAGCCTTACTTGTTTCGTTTGTTAATGGAATTGATGACCACCTTTATCATCAATTCCTTTTCATCTGGCTTGCTTAGGGCGATCATTAGCGTGAGAGATGCAAGTGCATTATTTTCAATTTTGAGTTTGCCAGAAGAGTTATAGAGATACGCGTTCTTGTTCAGGTACCAAACAAAGAGCCAAGCGGCAATACGCTTGTTTCCATCGGTAAACGAATGGTTCTTTACTACAAAATAGAGCAGGTTTGCGGCTTTTTCTTCAATGCTTGGATAAAGTTCCTTGCTGTCAAAAGTCTGGTCAATGGCTGCAATCGAGCTTTTGAATGAAGCATCTTTTTCATTCCCAAATAGTTCGGACCCTCCGAACCTGTCGCGAAGCTGATTAATTGCCTTTATGGCTTCGTGATAATCAATTCGGTAAGCGGCACCAACCGTTACGTCCTTTATTTGTAGCGATTGATTGTCGTATCCATCAAGAATATCTAGCCCAAGCGCAAAGTCAGCTAGCACTTGTATGATTTCTTTGGACTGTGTATTGTTTAATTCCTCGGAAGCAGCCGCTGATTGGATAAGTTTTACGGATTGTTTCAGTTGGAGTAACCGCTGTTCGTTGATGGTATATCCTTGTATCAGGTGTTCTTTTAATCGTTGTGTTGCCCAAATTCTGAACTGCGTTCCTTGCTTTGAATTGACCCTGTAACCTATTGAGAGTATGGCATCGAGATTATAGGTGTCAATTTCACGTTCTACTTTTCGCTTTCCCTCTATTTGAACTGTTGCATTTTTTGCAACAGTTGCCAATTGTTCCAATTCGCCATCTGAATAAATTTTCTTCAAGTGCTTGGAAATCACCGATTTGTCACGTCCAAATAAATCGGCAATCTGATTGAGGTTGAGCCAGACCGTTTCTTTCTCAAACCGAACTTCAATCTGTGTCTCACCACCAGACTTATATATTTCAACGGAATTATTCACGGACTGAAATTACGTGATTGTTTAGATTGCTTCGGCCTTCGTTTTCGCAATAACGTTTGTAGGTCGTGTGCGTTAGGGATTGCAGCGGTTACCCCGCATCCGCCTCAGGCGGAGAGGAGTAAAAGCGGAAAGCCCGACCGCCATCTACCAGACTTTGACTTCGCCCAACCAAGCTGGCATGGCGGTAACGCCCAAAAACTTCCGTTTGGTTTGAGAATGGCGTGTGATAACTTTGTCGCAAACTTTAGCACATGAGCAACATCAAACACGATTGGACGAAGGAGGAAATCTTAGAGATTTATAACCGACCGTTGATTGATCTTATCTATGAGGCGGCCAAGGTGCACCGCGAGCACAACGACCCGAAAGAGGTGCAGGTGAGCACGCTGCTTTCGATAAAGACGGGCGGTTGTCCTGAGGATTGTTCGTATTGTCCGCAGGCGGCACGCTACCACACGGATATTGAGAAGAATGATTTGATGACTGTGGAGCAGGTTAGAAGTGCTGCTCAGGATGCGAAAGACGGTGGTTCATCTAGGTTGTGTATGGGTGCGGCTTGGCGAAATGTGAAGGACAATGACGAGTTTGATCAGGTGTTGGATATGGTGAAAACTGTGTACGACATGGATATGGAGGTGTGCTGCACACTTGGAATGGTGACTGAAAATCAGGCTAAACGTTTGGCGGCTGCTGGTTTGTACGCGTACAACCACAACATCGATAGCTCGGAAGAATATTACAAGGAGGTTATTTCTACACGTGGATATGGCGATAGATTGGAGACATTGAGCAACGTTCGTAAGGCGAAATTGACGGTTTGTTCGGGTGGAATTATCGGAATGGGCGAAAAGGCTGAAGATCGCTGCGGAATGCTGATGACGCTTGCGTGCTTAAATCCACATCCTGAAAGTGTGCCTATTAACGGACTTGTTCCTGTGAAAGGAACGCCAATGGGCGAGCAGGAGATTGTCTCTATTTGGGATATGGTTCGGATGATTGCCACTACACGTATTGTGCTGCCAGACACTACGGTTCGTTTGTCTGCAGGCAGAACACACATGACGGATGAAGGTCAGGCGCTGTGCTTCTTAGCTGGTGCTGGTTCTATTTTCGCTGGAGATAAATTGCTTACTACGCCAAATCCTTCTTTCAATAAGGACATGGCACTATTTGAAGCGTTGGGTCTTACGGCTAAAGCTCCTTACAAGAAAGGCGATAAGCCTCAGATTGACGAAGCGGCTTATAAAGCACGTCCAGAGAACGCTGAGAAGATTAAATGGTCTCGCCCTGGGCATACGATTGAAAAGAACGTAGAGGCTTCTAAGAAGGCGAAAACGGCAAGTTGATTTATGGCTCTTTTATTAGCCGAAAACGTTATTAAGTGCGTCACCCTGAACTTGTTTCAGGGTCTGTTTATGTTGAAGTTAGATGCTGAATCCGCCTCAGGCGGACAGCATGACACGTGTAGCTAGTTTAATCATGGTCATTTCAGTTCACTCATTCTTCGTACAGAAATAAATGAAACGTTTGGACGGACTGGTTGCGGCCAAACTCGCACAACGCAAGACACAGGGCACGTTCCGTAGCCTCAAAACGGTTGAAGGTCAGATTGATTTTACTTCCAACGATTATTTGGGTTTTTCGCGCAGCGTAGACCTCAAAAAGCGTATTGCTGAAGCTGAAAAGGCATTTTCTGAAACGGGCGTTGGTTCCACTGGTTCACGACTACTTACTGGAAATTCTAAGCTGGCTGAAGTAGTGGAGCAGCAGGTGGCTGCATTCCATGGTTCGGAAACCGCACTTATTTTCAATTCGGGTTATGATGCCAATGTGGGGCTGTATTCCTCGCTCGGTAGAATTGCCAAATACATCGTTTATGATGAGTTGATCCATGCTTCGGTGCATGACGGCATGCGTTTGTCGCGTGCTGAATTGAAGTCGTTTAAGCATAATGATGTGGAGAGTTTGCTGTTGGTGCTGTCTGAGTTGGACGGTCCTGCAGTGGTGGCGGTAGAAAGCGTGTATAGTATGGATGGCGACCTCGCTCCATTGCAAAAATTAGTGGCAGTCTGCAAAGAATTTGATACCGCAATTATTGTGGATGAAGCTCATGCAATTGGATTGTTTGGAGAGGGTAGAGGACGGGTATCAGAATTGGGTTTGGAGGATGATGTTTACGCCCGTTTAGTCACCTTCAGTAAAGCACTCGGATGCCATGGTGCTGCGGTGCTTTGCAACGACAATCTCCGACAGTTTTTAATCAATCATGCACGGTCGCTTATCTTCTCCACTTTCACGTCAAATCACTCGCTTTTAGCCGTAAAATGTGCGTATGACATGCTGTCAGTACATGATTTTAGTAAATTGAATATCAGTCACTTGATTAAGTTATTTAATCAATTGATGAAAGGAGTGTCAGGCGTTCGGCAAATTGGCGGAGAGAGCCCCATTTTGGGTGTGATTATCCATGGAAATGCAGAAGTTAGAGCAGTTGCAGCGGCCATGCAAAACGATGGTTTCGATGTGCGTCCAATCGTTTTTCCAACCGTTCCGAAAGGCACAGAACGCATTCGTATTTGCCTGCATGAATTTAACACCGAAGACGAGTTAAAAGGATTGATTGATTCACTACAAAAAGCTATTAAAAATGTCAATTAAAGGATTATTCATAACAGGCATTGGAACCGATGTTGGCAAAACGGTTGCTTCCGCTGTCATTACCAAAGCTTTGCAAGCTGATTACTGGAAACCGGTTCAATGTGGTGACCTCGATAATTCAGACAGTATTAAGATTGCGCGATTAACGGGTTTGAAAACACTTCCTGAAGCTTTTAAGCTGCTAGCTCCCATGTCGCCACACGCGGCAGCCGATTTGGAAGGAGTTGAACTCAGTATCGACAAAATCGTATTTCCAAAATCAGATAAAACGATTGTAGTAGAAGGTGCTGGTGGCGTTATGGTTCCGTTAAATTCAAGAGAAACGTATTTGGATTTGATGTTGAAACTCAACTTACCGGTTGTGCTGGTTACGCGGCATTATTTAGGGAGCATCAATCACACCATGCTAAGTTGGAAAGTATTGAAAGGAGCTGGTTTGAACATAGTAGCATTAGTCATAAGTGGAAAGGCCCATGAAACCACAGAAAGCCATTTCGCAACACAGATGGATGTGCCTTTTATTCGGATTAATGAGATGGAGGAATTGAATATGGAAACGGTTGCTTTTGAGGCTGGAAGATTGAGGACTGAACTTAATTTGGTAGTTAGCCAATTAGCAGATTAGTAAATAATCTTGAAATCAGGCTGCCACCTCAATCTCCTTTTCTTCACCAGTGGCTTCATTTATGAATAGGAGATGGAGTGAATCCTTATCCTGCAACTGCTGTTTAGCGTTGAGGAGTTCAATCCCGTAGATTGTACCGTCTTCTCCAAGATCGATTATAACTTCCTCACTCACCTTCACGGAATTGACCGTTGTAGTCTTTTCGCGCAGCTTGATGTAAGCAATATTGTATCGTGGGTCGTATGTAAGTGTCATAATAATTGCCTTAAAAATACTTAACAATAACTGTTATCACCATCCAAGCATCGTCTTCCTCAACGGAATATGCTTCAATTTGTTTGGTCGAATAATATTTACCGTTCCAATCGTTGTCAAAACTGAAATTTTTCCTGAAGCCTGTTCTTTCAAATTTAACTGGGAATTGCTCGCCTTTTTTCACGGTTTCCACAATTTCATCTTGCGTTGCACCGCGCTCAATAGATCGCTTACTTGCGTGAGGATGAATATTGACAGACTTTTCTGACATGTTGAGCAAATATACGCATGGTTAAGTGTACTACATTTTGGTCAGCTAGGCGTCAAGATTTTATCTCGCTTTGCTCGATGATAACGCTTCCTTAAGTTCGCACTATGAATGATTGGAAAGAAAACGACCGAAAATCAGTCTGGCATCCGTTCACGGCTGTGAATGAAGATACAGTCAACGTGCCGATTGTAAGTGGAGAAGGCGTGTGGCTGATTGATGCGGACGGAAATCGCTATTTGGATGCTATTTCGAGTTGGTGGGTGAACTTACACGGGCATTGCAATCCGTACATCGCAAAGCGCGTTGCGGAACAAGTAATGAAACTCGAACATGTGATGTTTGCGGGCTTCACGCACGAACCAGCGGTTGAGTTGGCAACACGGTTGTTGGAAAAAATGCCAGAGCAGTTCACCAAGGTGTTTTATTCCGACAATGGTTCTACGGCTGTGGAGGTAGCGCTCAAAATGTCCTTTCAATATTGGTTCAATCAAGGAACTCCAAAACGCAAAGTGATAGCGTTGGAAGATGCGTATCACGGAGATACATTCGGAGCAATGGCGGTAGGAGGTAGAGGTGTGTTTTCTAAACCCTTTGACCCTTTTCTTTTTGAAGTAGAATTCATTCCAACACCTGTTGCTGGAAAAGAAACTGAATGTTTAGATAGATTATATCAACTAGTTGAAAAAGAAGAAGTTGCTTCTTTTATTTATGAGCCATTAGTTCAAGGAACGGCTGGTATGCAAGTCTATTCTTCGGAGATTTTGGATAAGATGATTTCCATGTGTAGAGATAAGGGAATTGTCATCATTGCAGATGAAGTAATGACGGGTTTTGGGCGTACTGGTTCTATGTTCGCTATGGACCAATGCAACGAGAAACCAGACCTCATCGCGTTAAGCAAAGGCATCACGGGAGGCTTCCTTCCAATGGGAGTTACGGTTTGCACCGATGCCATGCATCAATCGTTCTGGTCTGAAGGCGAAGAAGGAAAGATGAAAACCTTTCTTCACGGTCACTCTTATACCGCAAATCCTTTGGCTTGCGCTGCCGCGTGCGCCAGCCTCGACTTGATGGAAAAGGACGAAACGTGGGAAAGCATAAGTCGAATTGAAAAGCAACATCAAGAATTTGCTATAGAAGCGGTAGAACTGGACGGTGTGGCAGCCGTTAGGCATAAAGGCACCATCTTAGCCGTTGAATACGAAACAGGCACTCAGACTGGCTATTTTAACTCCCTGCGCAATCGGATGTATGACTTCTTCATGGAGCGCGGCATCATTCTTCGTCCGCTTGGGAATATCATTTACATCATACCGCCTTATTGCATAACTGAAGTAGAATTGAACTCTATTTATCAGGCTATTCGAGAATTCAAGCTATGAAAAACCTGTTCACAGAAGAAGATTTGAACTCAATTACCGACCGTTTGAACGGCTTGGATGGAACCGAACAGCCACTTTGGGGAAAGATGACCTTGGGTCAAATGCTGCTTCATTGTCGTTTGCAGTTGGATATGGCGTTGAAACTCGTTTTGGCCAAGGATATTTTCCCTGCTCCGATACAATGGCTTACCAAGCAGACCATGGGTTTCCGAATTCCGTGGCCTAAGAATTTGGTGGCGGCCCCAGAAATG
>JBDNJH010000036.1:0-5852 GCA_041687875.1 Flavobacteriales bacterium
ACTAGAAGACAGAACGCTGGCTATTCTGCTGGCCGAAATCCGCTATTGCGTAGACAACGAAATGGTGAATGACCTATCCGATTTTCTCATTCGCAGAACAGGAAGGTTGTATTTTGAGAAGCCGCTTGCCGACAAATATGCAGTGGCATTAAATCAAGAACTCAACAATCTTCTTAATTTGAGTGAGGCTGACTCAAAGACATCTCTCCAAACGTATTTGAACGAAAGCAAAGACGTACTTAATTTTTCGGATAAATGAAAACACTCATCATCATTCGACACGGAAAATCAAGTTGGGAGCATCCCGAACTGAAGGATCATCTTCGTCCGCTTAACCAACGGGGCGTGAACAACGCTTTCAGCGTGGCAGATGAGCTTATTCGGTTGGGCATTAAACCAAGTTTCTTCCTAACCAGCCCAGCCGTGCGAGCGCTTGATACGGCTATCATCATTGCAACCAAAATGGACTATCCTCTCGATAAAATTGCAACGGAAGCGAACATCTACGATGCATCGGTAAGCGAACTTCTTGAAGTAATCTCAGAAATCGGAAATGAGCATGAAACTGTTCTGTTTTTTGGTCATAATCCAGGTTTTACTGGTCTAATAAATCGCCTGCAATCAGAAACGATTTTCAATCTTCCAACCTGTGGTGTTTTTGCAGTAGAATTTCCGATGGATAATTGGGAGAAAGTGACCTCCACCAAAGGGCAAAAACTGTTTTCATTAGTACCGAAAGAGCTGGATTAATGAACAACGCCTCTCAAAGATTGAGTATCTTGAGCCGCTTAAACCCAACGTTCAATTTAATGAAAGGTACGTGCTGAAATTCGGAGCAATAGACATCGGTTCAAATGCCGTTAGACTACTGATAACCAACGTTTTTGAAAGTGAAAACGGGCCTGTTTTCAAGAAATCATCACTCATTCGTGTTCCTATCAGATTAGGTGAAGATGTGTTTACGGACGGGGTTATTGGAACTGTAAAAGGTGCGAAACTGGTTGATACCATGCGTGCCTTTCACCTTCTTTTGGGAGTTCATGATGTGGTTTCGTTCCGAGCCTGCGCTACATCCGCCATGCGAAACGCCACCAATGGCGAAGAACTGGTTGAACGTATCTCGGAAGAGGCTGGTCTCGATATTGAAGTCATCCAAGGAAAGAAGGAGGCCGACATCATTTTCTCAAATCATTTTGAAGAAAAGCTGATGAAAGACCGAAGCTATCTCTACATCGATGTGGGTGGCGGTAGCACTGAGCTGACTGTTTTCAGCGACAACAAGCCTATTGCCAGCCGCTCATTCAGGATTGGAACACTTCGATTATTGAACAATAAAGTGGAGCCGGAATACTGGGATAAACTTCTGAACTGGGTTGAAAAACATACAAACGGATTGGAAAATCTGGATGCCATCGGCTCTGGTGGAAACATCAATAAAATGTACAAGATGGTTGAGATTCCCGGAAGACTGCCGATGTCGCGAGGTCGACTGAAGAACCTGCACATCATGCTACGCGAGATGAGCTACGAAGACCGCATTTCCAAGCTAGGTCTGAACCCTGACCGCGCTGACGTTATCGTACCCGCCTGTGAGATTTTCAGAGCCATTCTCAAACGGGCCAAAATCAAAGATATTTATGTGCCTGAGTTTGGCCTTTCTGATGGAATTACCCGACTGCTTTATGAAAATTACCGCATTGCCAATGCGTAGCCTGCACTTGGTTGTTTTCTTGCTGGTGACGGTTCTTTTAGGTGTAAACTCTCAGGCTCAAAATGTTCCTGTGATAAATGTAGACCAGCTGGAATCACGTTTGGAAAATGGCGCAGACACAACATTTGTTGTCAACTTTTGGGCAACATGGTGTGGTCCGTGTGTAAAAGAGCTTCCGTTCTTTGAAACGCTTGGTGCCAATAATTCGGCTGCCAAATTCAAAGTGCTGCTGGTAACGATGGATTTTGTAGAAAATCTTGAATCGAAAGTCATTCCCTTTATCGCCAAAAAAGAAATTAAGAGCGCGGTTCTTCTGCTTGACGAGGGCAATCCGAATGAATGGATTCCGCGAGTAAGCGAAAAATGGAGCGGGGCCATTCCTGCTACCATTTTCGTCAATACACAAAAAAAGACCCGCCATTTTCATGAAGGGTCTTTTAAAGAAGGTGAACTGGAGGCAAAGCTCCAAGAATTGGGTCTGTAGAGACGCATTGCATGCGTCTCCATCTATTTATTTCGCTTGTGTTCGAGTTGAAAGACGCATGCAATGCGGTCTCTACGAGGTTCTTTTGATAGAGCAACCAATGGCTTTAGTTTCTCCCGGATTAATCGGTTTTCCTGCAGCCATGGCCTCAACAGCATTTTTCAAATAAGGCTCTTTTACGCTGTCTTTCTGCTTCATGTTGTCGTCAATCGCACCTTTGTAGGCCAACTCCATTTTTCCGTTGAAAAGAAAAACATCAGGCGTTTTTGTTGCCCCGAAAGCATCTGCCACCACATGGTTTTCATCCACTACGTAAGCGTATTTTCCATAGCCTTTTTCCTTGGCGTGTTCTTTCATTTGGCCAAGGCTATCGTCACCATCGCGTTTTGCTTCGTTTGAATTCACAAGTACAAAACCAACCTTGTTCTTGGCGCAAATAGCCTCAAGTTCGTTGTAGCGGTCTTCCCAACCAATAACGTACGGGCATGTGTTGCACGAAAAAATCACACAAAGGCCATTCTCTTTGGCCAAATCAGCAAGCGATGCTTTTTTGCCATTGACAGATTCCATTTTCAGGTCTGTTTTAGGGGCCTTGTCGCCAATGCTCAACTGTTCAATATCGGTAAATGAAGTGCTTAAAAAAGCCAGCAGAATTAGTGTAATTGATTTCATGAGGTAGTTGTTTAATAAGTTATGGTTAAAATTAGGGGAAACGAATGAGTGATGCGAAACTCTGAACACCATTAGGTAGTAAAGGTTCATCTATCACAACAATCTCAAAAGTTTGAAGCCAATCAGGATAATTATTGTTGAAGATTTTCATGCCGAAACAGAAGGCGTGTTGCGAGAACTTGAGGGTGGCGATTTTAACTATGTTTTTGAAATTGTCAGAAACCAACGGGATTTTAAAGCCCAACTTACCGCTTTTAAACCAGACGTTATTCTGAGCACCTACAGCCTTACGGGAACCAACGCAGTTAAACTTCTGTCGGTTGCTCGCAAACAAGATGTTTCGGTGCCATTTATACTACTGGCGTTCGACCTCTCCGAAGATATTGCCATTGAGCTACTGGGTGCCGGAATGGAAGATTATGTGCTGCGCTCAACTCTTAAGCGATTGCCAGTGGCCATTAGAAAAGCATTGCAGCGTTATTCGATTCAGTTGGAACTTCAATTGAGCGAAGCAAAGTTGCGGGCAAGTGAGGCTACCCTGCAAGAGGCACAAATGATGGCTCAAGTTGGAAGTTGGGAATGGGAATCCGGGTCTGAAAATGTAATGTGGTCTAAAGAGATGTATCGGATATACGAGTCTGATAAGATTGACGCCAAGCTCAATGATGTTTTTGCAGCCATCCATCCAGACGATATTGAGAACCCGAACATTCCAACCTGTCATGAAATTGATGGTGTATTCATTCCCGAACTGACTTACCGAATGCTTCTCGAATCCAAAATCGAAAAGCACGTCATTTCTCGTGCCCGACCGATTACAGACAACGAAGGAAACGTCCTAAAACTGATTGGAACACTTCAAGACGTGACGAGGCAAGTGATGGTTCAACGAGACTTGGAGGCTAAAACAGTGCAACGAGATCTTATACTTAGCACCGCAAAAATAGGGGTTTGGCATTGGGCGATTGGTAGTAATAAATTGATTTGGGACGACCAATGTGCCAAGCTTTTTGAGGGTTTTAAGCACGAACTGGAGGCAGAGCAGTTTTATCATTTAATTCATCCTGATGATAGAGAGCATGTTAGAAAGCAGCTGATTGATGGGCTAAAAACAGGCGAATACTCGGCTGAATATCGCTTATTTAAGAACGGATTGACCACATTCGTGCTTTCGCGAGGACGGACTACAGTTGGTGCAGATGGCAAAGCCACACATATTGACGGAATTATTATTGATATGACCTATAAGCTTTTGGAAATGAAAGCGTACGGGCAACAAACAACATCTGTTGATTGTGAAAAACCCGATGAGGAAACACCTAACCCTTCGCCCTAAATCACCAACGAAATGGCAAAAGATGCCTGAAACGATTTCTGCGGCTTTAGACGAACGATAGAATCCTTATCGAAGAACTCTTTGGGTTGATTAATCGTGTCTGCACATCCAATCCAAGGTTCAATGCAAACATAATCTGCCCCAGAAACAGACCAAATTCCTAAATGAGGAAATCCTACAAAATCAACCTGAAGCCGTTTGCCGCCATTCTTGTGTTGAATACAAACTTGCTTTGAGGCAATACTCTTGAAGACTAAGGCATCTTCCTTGAAAAGGTCGTAAAAAAGGCCGAACCGATTTTCGTTATTTAAAAAGGAACGTGTTTCACCACTATAAAGCCCTTTGTCAGTAAGCAGATGACGTTCTAAGTTCTGAGGCGACTCGAAAACAATTTCATATTCGTCATACTTTTCTCCTTTGTAAAACGGAACCGTAAACGCGGGATGTCCGCCCAACTGAAAGCCAATTTCAACATCGCCCGTATTCACAACTTCAAAAGATTGGGTCAGTTTCGAGGCATCCAGTTCATATCCAACTCTGAACGCAAATTCAAACGGAAAATACTGTTGTGTGGCCTGATTGTTCTTCAACTCAAGAACCACTCTTCTCTCGCTGTACTCTACAACAGAGAATTCTTCAAACCGAACAAACCCGTGTCTTCCCATGGGATAATCTGCCCCGTGGATATTGATTCTTCCATCCTTTGACTCCCCCACGCACGGAAAAAGAATGGGCGCATGGCGTGGCCAGAACTTCGGATCAGCACACCACATATGTTCTGCACCGTCTTTTTTATCCACAAGACCGCATAGTTCTGCACCTAACGTGTTGATGGTAACATTCAGGTAATCATTTTCCAATGTTAAATTTTTCATCTTTTTGAACTTGATTGAAACAATAATGTAGCTGATTCGTTATTCAAATGTTACGTAAATGTTAAGAGAAATAATTTTATCGTAACTTTGGTTTAACAAAAGAACACGGTCATGAAAAAGTTGATGTTGAGTTTAGTGGTTTTAGCAAGTTCAACTTGCTTTGCGCAAAATACGGTAAAGACCAGTTACGATAATGGGTCGGTGAAGAGCGAATATGTTCAAGTTGGCGAATTGGTAGCCGTTACTAATTACTATGAGAACGGAGCGGTAAAAGAAACCGGATTCTATAAGAATGAAATTCCAGAAGGGAAATGGGAAACCTTCACTAAAGACGGTTTAAAAACTGCTGAATTAAGCTATGCGAACGGAAAGCGCCATGGTGAGTTCCGAGTTTGGGATGAGTTCTCAAACGCATACATCGAAATGAAATACACCAATGGTGACGTTATTGCTGCCAACCGTTATGTGAAGCAAACAGAGTTTGCCGCAAAGGATAAGTAAGCCTGAGATTCCTAAAAACATCAAAACCCCTGTGCGACCATGTTGCACAGGGGTTTTTTGTTTCAAAGGTCGAAGAAGTCATTCGGGTCAAAGGGAATATCATCGTCCGGGTCTTTGTCGTGCGGCCCTACTCCAGGCGGATTGAACAATCCCCAACGGTCAATGATGTAATTCCATTGGTCAAAACCTGCCACCCAATCAATAAACAGCAAACGATATTCTTCCACCGCATCGCGTATGAGCGGATAATACTCAGGATGTTTGAACCCGAAC
>JBDNJH010000253.1:0-7653 GCA_041687875.1 Flavobacteriales bacterium
GAAAGTGTGAGGCGCATGAGGCTGTGGTTGGTGATTTGTTATTTCTGGTTGTGAATGCGGAACGAATATACGAGAAGAGTGGAATGGCTGATGAGTTTGGCAGGTTGCGCCCGCGTGAAGGATGGAAGCGGCATCCTTTTTTCTCTTCGTTGAGCGAAGCCGAAACGAGGAGAAAAAAGATACAGCGGACGACCTGACCGCCACGCACCGAGTTTCGACTTCGCTCAACAAAACTGGCATGGCGGACACGCCAAACTAAATAGTGCTTTTTGGCTGCTTTTGAACTTGAAAACTGGGTGCTTTCACGACCTAAAAAACCATATTGCTATTAACTATGGGTTCTTCTATATTTGCACGCTCTAAAAACAGAGGTAAAATTTTACACATTATATAATGCAGAACAAAGGCGCTATAAGGGTTTTCGCCATTTTACTCGGTCTGGTATGTCTTTACCAGCTTTCGTTTACGGTTGCTACGCGTATGGCGGAATCGACCTATGAGGAGATGAGTTTGACCGACCGCGATGCGGCAGACAAGTATTTGGAGGATTATACTTTCAATATGCTTGTGAAGGAGTATTCTTATATGGAATGCAAGGAGCGTGAGCTGAACTTGGGTCTTGACCTGAAGGGCGGAATGAACGTGACGTTGGAGATTTCGCTACAGGAAATGGTGAAGTCGCTTTCTAACAATAGCCCTGATTCTACTTTTAATAAGGCAATTGCAAACGCAACGGCAAAGTTGGCTGGTTCGAACTTGGATTTTGTGACCCTTTTCGGTCAGGAGTTTGAGGCACTTGACCCGAATGCACGTTTGGCTTCGCCAGCGATTTTCGGTTACACGCTGAAGGATAAGATTACGGGAGATGCTTCTAATGCTGAGGTTTTGGAAGTGATTCGTGCTGAGAAAGAGGCTGCCATTGAGCAGGCTTTTGAAGTTCTAAGAACACGTATTGATAAGTTTGGAGTAACGCAACCAAACATTCAACGATTGGAAGGTAGCGACCGAATTTTGGTTGAATTGCCAGGTGTGAAGGAACCAGACCGTGTGAGAAGACTTCTTCAAGGAACGGCTCAATTGGAGTTTTGGGAGACGTACGAAAACCAAGAGGTTTACGGTTATTTGGCCGAAGCCAACAAGATTATTCGTGATATTGAGGCTGGTGAAGTACCGGTAGATACTACAGCAGTTGCTGCTGAAGGGGAAGAAGTGGTAGCCGAAAAAGAAGTGGCTGTTAAGGATACTACGAAATCATTGACTGATCTTTTTGGTGGTGCCGATACTACCAATGCTGAAGCGGGTGATGAGTCTATCGATGATCTTCAAAAGAACAATCCGTTGTTTGCTGTTCTTTCACCAGCGGCATCTCAAGATGGACTATACAGAGGGCCAGTTGTTGGATATGCTTCTATTAAGGATACGTCCAAAGTGAACATGTATTTGGCAATGGATCGTGTGAAATCAATCTTCCCACGTGACCTTAAATTCTACTGGACGGTAAAGGCACTTGATCCGAAAGATCCTGCTCAGGTTCATCAATTGGTTGCCATTAGAGTTACAAGCCGTGATGGTGAGCCACCATTAGATGGTTCGGCTATTTCTGATGCGAACAAGGATTTCGGTCAGTTCGGAGCTTCTCCAGAGGTTTCGATGATGATGACTCCTGATGGAGCCAACGCTTGGAAACGACTGACAGGTGAGAACATTGGTAAGTCAATTGCGATTGTACTTGATGATTATGTTTATTCATTCCCAACGGTTCAGGGTGAAATTGGTGGAGGTCGTTCTTCCATTACTGGAAACTTCACCATTAACGAAGCGGAAGATTTAGCAACAGTTCTGAAAGCAGGTAAACTTCCTGCTCCAGCTCGAATTGTTGAAGAGGCCATTGTTGGGCCAACACTGGGTCAGGAGTCTATTAAAAGTGGTGGGTTGGCCTTTCTCGGATCGATTGCGGCTGTACTCATATTCATGATATTCTACTACGGAACTGCAGGTATTGCGGCAAACATTGCTATGCTTGCAAACGTGTTCTTCGTATTCGGAGTTCTTGCTTCTCTTGGAGCTGTACTTACGCTTCCTGGAATTGCGGGTATCGTACTTACCATCGGTATTTCTATTGACTCAAACGTACTGATCTTTGAACGTATCCGAGAGGAGTTGCAAAAAGGAACTGGAATGCGATTGGCAGTTACGCAAGGTTACAACGCGGCCTATTCTGCCATCATTGACTCCAACGTAACATCATTGCTCACGGGTATCATATTATATGTGTTCGGTAGCGGTCCAATCCAAGGTTTTGCAACCACATTGATAATCGGTATTTTCTGTTCACTTTTCGCATCCATCTTCATAACACGATTAATTTTTGAAGGAAGATTGGAAGCTAAGAAAGCGATTACACTTGGAACTGCTTTTACCAAGGATGCTTTCAGTAATGTGAATTTTGATTTTGCCGGAAAACGTAAGATTGCTTATATCTTCTCAGGTGCAGTGATTATTGCTGGTATCGTTTCGATGGGAGTGAGAGGATTCAACTACGGAGTTGATTTCTTGGGTGGACGTTCTTACATGGTGGAATTTGAAGATGCGGTGAATACCGAAGATCTTAGTAAAGCATTGCAAGGTGCGTTTGATGGAAATGCTCCAACGGTAAAAACTTTCGGAGCGGATAACCGTGTGAAAGTGATTACTGCCTACAGAATTAACGATGAAGGTGAAACGGTGGATGATGAAGTTCAGGCAGCGCTATTTGCCGGACTTGCTGAATTCTCAAACAATCCAAGTGAAATTTTGAGTTCACAGAAAGTTGGGCCTACCATTGCAACGGACATTAAGCGTTCGGCTTTGCTGTCAATCATTTTCTCGTTAATTGCCATTTTCCTTTACATCTTGGTTCGATTCAAGAAATGGCAATACAGTTTGGGAGCGGTTATCGCTTTGGCGCATGACGTTTTGTTCGTGTTGTCTTTGTTCTCTCTGTTTCATGGATTGGCTTGGTTCAGCTTGGAAATTGACCAAGCGTTTATTGCTGCCATACTCACCGTGGTTGGTTACTCAATCAATGATACCGTGGTTGTATTTGACCGTATTCGAGAATTCCAGAACGAGCATCAGGCGAAAAAATATTCGTTAAGCGTTATTGTAAATAATGCATTGAATACCACCTTGAGCCGTACTATCATTACCGCTCTTACAACCTTTATTGTGTTGCTGGTGTTGTTCTTAGCAGGAGGCGAAACCATCAAAGGTTTCACGTTTGCACTATTGATGGGTGTTGTTGTCGGAACATATTCATCCATCTTTATTGCAACTCCTGTTCTGTTAGAGTTCATTAAGGAAGAGCCCGAGGCGGAAAAGAAAAAGAAATAAACAAAAGGCTCCGATTATCGGAGCCTTTTTACTTTTACGGCATGAATTCTACACTATTATTTTTGAATCTGGGAGGAGGCGAGATTATTATCGTGCTTCTAGTTGTGTTGCTGTTTTTTGGGTCGAATAAGATTCCTGAACTGGCGCGTGGACTTGGAAGAGGAATGCGCGAGTTCAAGGATGCAACGAGCGGAGTGCAACGTGAAATTGAGGATAGCATGAAGGATGTGCCGAAGAAAACGATTCCGAAGGTGACTCCACATGCGGACGCCAAACCGAGAGAAGACAAAGAATCTCTTTGAATTATTCTAATGAAGCCCCGAAAGGGGCTTTATTGTGTCCAACTGATTCGTTTGTCAATCTATTTCTGCTTAACCCCATTTCGCATGAGGGGTGTGTGAAGAAAAAGTTCATAATTATTTTTTGAAGGCTCTTCTGAACGTATACCTTTGCGCTCGAATTTTACAAAAACATACTATTTCATCCCATTATGAAGATAAAACTCGAATACATTTGGTTGGATGGCTACAAGCCAACCCAGAACATGAGGTCTAAGACCAAAGTTGAGGAACATGAAGATTTTAAAGGAACGCTAGAGGAAATCGGTAACTGGTCTTTTGACGGCTCGTCAACTCTGCAAGCTACAGGAGGAAGCTCTGATTGTTTAATGGTTCCGGTTGCTATCTATCCAGATCCTGCAAGAGAAAATGGCTATTTGGTTATGACTGAAGTTTACAATGCAGATGGAACTCCTCATGAATCAAACGGCAGATGTATCATTGACGATGGTGATGAAGATTTTTGGTTCGGTTTCGAGCAGGAATATTTCATCATGGACACGGCAACAGAATTGCCACTTGGCTTCCCACGTGGAGGTTTCCCGGGGCCGCAAGGAATGTATTACTGCTCAGTAGGTGGAAGACATACTTTCGGTAGAGAACTTGTTGAGGAACATGCAGATTTATGTATTGCAGCTGGACTTAACTTCGAAGGAATTAACCAAGAAGTAGCTTCAGGACAATGGGAATTCCAATTGTTTGCTAAAGGCGCTAAAAAGGCTGGCGATGAGATTTGGATTGCTAGATACTTGCTAGACAGACTAACGGAAAGCTATGGCTGGTACATCGAATATCATCCAAAACCAATCAAAGGTGACTGGAACGGATCTGGAATGCATGCCAACTTCTCTAATACTACGTTGAGAACATGTGGTTCAAGAGAGGTTTACGAGACAATTTGCGAAGCATTCAGACCAGTTACTACTGAACACATAGCGGTTTATGGTGCTTACAATGACCAACGACTGACAGGAAAGCATGAAACTGCTTCCATCAGCGACTTCTCTTATGGCATTTCAGACAGAGGATGCTCCATTCGTATTCCGTTGATGACGGTTCAAAAAGGATGGAAAGGTTATTTGGAAGACAGAAGACCTGCTTCAAATGCTGACCCATACAGAGTTGCAGCTAGAATAATCAAAACGGTGAAGACAGCAGAGAAACTTGCTGTAGAGGTTTAATCAATAATTCAATATTCATAAAGGCTCGGTTCGTTCGAGCCTTTTTTGGCTCAAAGAAAAAATGGCAACACAACGATTTCAAGCATTACAAGAAGTCAACAGAAGAAAGCCTGTTGATGTTAAATTACCAGAGGAGAGAGTTTCTAGTTATTTCTCGTCCAGCGTATTTTCTTGGAAAGAAATGCGACAACATCTTCCAGCTGAAGTTTACACCACTCTCAGAACCTGTGTAGATAAAGGAGGTCAAATTGATCGCGGAACAGCCGAGCAGGTTGCGGCATCCATGAAATCGTGGGCACTCGGGAAAGGAGCTACTCACTATACACATTGGTTTCAACCGCTTACAGGTTTAACAGCTGAAAAGCACGATGCCTTTTTTGAACCATTGGCGGATGGATTTTCAATGGAGGCTTTTGGTGGTGATAAACTCATTCAGCAGGAGCCGGACGCTTCCAGTTTTCCGAACGGAGGAATCAGAAATACGTTCGAAGCAAGAGGTTACACCGCTTGGGATCCGTCTTCGCCAGCATTCGTGATTGGAGGAACACTTTGTATTCCGACCGTTTTTGTGGCTTACACGGGAGAATCGTTAGATCATAAGGCTCCACTACTTCGTTCTGTCCATTTTTTGGATAAAGCCGCAACTACGGTGGTTCAAGAGTATTTCGATAGAAACGTTTCACGAGTTATCTGCACACTTGGAATAGAACAGGAATATTTTCTAGTTGACCGTGCTTTGTACAATGCACGGCCAGACCTTGCGCTCACTGGTAGAACGCTTTTTGGTCATTCTTCAGCGAAAGATCAACAATTGGATGACCACTATTTTGGATCTATCAATGACCGAGTGACCGCGTACATGCGTGATTTTGAGATAGAAGCCTTGAAGCTTGGGATTCCAGTAAAGACAAGACATAATGAAGTTGGTCCGGGTCAATTTGAATGCGCACCTGTATATGAAGAGGTGAGTTTGGCCGTGGATCACAATCAATTGTTGATGGATATTATGGAAAAGGTGGCGTTGCGTCATGATTTCCGAGTTCTTTTTCACGAAAAACCTTTCGCAGGAATCAACGGTTCCGGCAAGCATAACAATTGGGCGTTGGCAACCGATACAGGAAAGAACCTTCTAAGTCCAGGAAAGACCCCGAAGAAGAACATTCAATTCTTGACTTTCTTCATCACTACTATAAAGGCAGTGTTCGAACATGCAGATCTGCTGCGCGCCAGCATTGCAAGTGCGAGTAACGACCATCGTTTGGGAGCGAACGAAGCTCCTCCGGCCATTATGTCGGTATTCATCGGTTCATTCCTTTCTCAGGTTTTGAATGATATTGAAGAATGGATAAAGCAAGGCGAGAAAATGTCGCCCGATGAAAAGACCGAGTTGAAGTTGAGCATCATTAAGATTCCTGAGATTCTTTTAGATAATACTGATAGAAATAGGACATCACCTTTCGCATTTACAGGAAATAAGTTTGAGTTCCGTGCGGTGGGCTCATCGGCAAACTGTTCTTCAGCAATGATGGTGTTGAACACGATTGTTGCAGATCAATTGGTGAAGTTTCATGCCGAAGTTCAAGCATTGGTTTCCAAGGATATGAAGAAGGATGAGGCCATCTTTCAAGTACTCCGTAAGTACATTATAGAGTCAAAGGCTATTCGGTTTGAAGGAAATGGCTACGGGGAAGAGTGGGTGAAGGATGCGAAAAAGCGCGGTCTTTCAAACGTAAAAACAACACCAGATGCGTTGGATTTTATTCTTACACCTAAAGCCCGAAAGCTTTTTGAGAAGAATGAGATTCTAAACGAGCGCGAATTGGATGCTCGCTACGAGATTGATCTGGAGCGTTACACGAAGAAGATTCAGATCGAGTCGCGGGTGATGGGCGATTTGGCAACCAATCATATCATTCCAACTGCCGTTGAGTATCAAAATGTACTAATCACAAATGTCACAGGATTGAAGCAAGTGTTGACAGCGCAAGAGTTTGAAACCTTGGCAAGCGAGCAAATGCGCATCATCAGAGAGATATCAGAACGAATGACCCTAATCAATAAATTGGTGGAGGAAATGACTGAAGCGCGCAAATCAGCCAACAAACACGAAAGTGCTAGAAAACAGGCCGGTGATTACTGCCATAAAGTGTTCCCTTTCTTCGAGAAGATTAGGAGAGAAGTGGATAAATTGGAGTTGGTGGTCTCGGATGAGTATTGGCCGTTACCGAAATATCGCGAATTATTGTTTAATAGATAATAGTCTAACTAATGCGTAATCAGCTAATTAATCTCTTATATGAAGGTGGATACCACAAGTTCTAACAGCGTTGCGGCTCAATTTGTTAAATCAAATATTTCTTTATTTTAGCGCCTCCGTTAAAACGAGCAAAAAGACCATGAGAATAACCAAATTCTTCCTAATAGCGATTATTGCAGGATTGTTTTCAATCAATGTGAACGCGCAAACCGACCACCTAGCGGTTGCAAACCAAGCCTTCGACTCTCAGGAGTATTACAAGGCCATTACCCTTCTGAAAAAAGCCTATTCCAAAGAAAAGGATAAGGCCAATAAGGCTGAGATCATTTACAAAACCGCAGAATCATATCGTTTTGTGAATGATATGAAGCAAGCGGAGACCTGGTATAGAAAGACCCTGAAACTCAAGTATCCTGACAATAAGGTACAGTTGCATTATGCCGATGCCCTAAAGGCCAACGGAAAGTTTGAAGAGGCAATTCCTGAATATGAGAAATATGCTGAA
>JBDNJH010000254.1:0-3907 GCA_041687875.1 Flavobacteriales bacterium
CACTTGTCGATTCCGACTCAAAAACAACAACACAATCTTCTGAGTAGGGTGTCCACGCATAATAGTTGCGAAGCGGTTTGTCCTTGTTCCAAAAGATGAGTTTATCGTCTGTCTGTTGCGTTCCAAGTTTGTGGTAATAAACCTTATGAAACTCGTTTTTTCCCGAAAGCGCGTTGCCTTCTTTAGGTGCATCATAGCGGCTGTAGTAGAACCCGTTTCCTTTCCAAGAAATGCCTGAGAATTTTACCCATTTAATTATCTCTTCCAGATTATTTCCGGTTGCAATGTCTTTGATGTGAATTTCGTTCCAATCTGAACCAGCAGCAGAAAGCTGATATGCCATATAACCACCATCCTTAGAAACAGAAGTTGACCCCAACGCCACGGTGCCATCAGCAGAAAGGGTATTCGGGTCGATGAGTACAGATGCCTCGCCTTGCAGCGAATCCTGAATGTAAAGCACGCTTTGGTTCTGCATTCCATCATTCTTAAAGAAGAAGAATTTGCCCCCTTTCTTAAAAGGTGTGCCGTAACGCTCGTAATCGTAGAGTTTTTCTAACCGAGAACGAATCTTCGCACGGTTAGGAAGTGTTTCTAAATAAGCGAAGGTTACAGCATTCTGCCGTTTTACCCAATCGGCTGTTTCTTCCGAATTATCGTCTTCTAGCCATCGGTAAGGGTCGGCTACTTTTACCCCGAAATAATCATCAACCACGCTGGTATCTTTTCGTGTTTCCGGATAGGTCATGGATGGTTCGGGCGTTGGCTTACAGGCAGCAAAAACAAGAAGGGCAATAGTGATTGGAAATAATGGTTTCATCTTCAATACGTGGGTAGATTTGGTTCGAACCGAATGGTTTTCACTTCTATTTCTATCTCATTATAGAAATACGCTGCGCGAAATCGGCTCCATCTGCATTTACTTTTAGTAGATACAATCCTGCAGAAAGGTCATTCATATTAAGAGCCACCACTTCTGAATTTCCGTTGGATGCAACGGATTGGGTGAGACAACATTTCCCGTTCATATCAAACACACGCACGTCCATCTGACCAAAAGGTCTGTTCATTCTGATAGAAACAGAACCTGTTATTGTGGGATTCGGATATACGGCCAATTGCAATTCCTTTTCAGCAGAAACATCTGTTATCAATCCCTCAAAATAAGTCTTTGCCAAATTGAAGGCATCCATTCCTATCTCAATTCCCATCAACCTGCCGGGAATATCATCTGCAGGAGGGTGAATTCCTCCCCAAATTCGCGAAAGGCTACATTGGTCTGAGGCATCGCGATATGTGGCCCATTGCAAGACAACATCTTCGCTCGGTCCTTCTTCAAACACAAGAAACTCATTCATTGGAGCATGAAATTCGCCCATTCCACCCGGAAAATAGGCATCGCCCGTCAAGGATGTCATTACTTCGGCTGCAGCACGAGAGAATGTTGAGTGTCCCGAAACATACCCTGCAAATGGTGGCGTAACAAACGAAGGTCGCTGATAAGGCCACCAATTCTCAGCCAAAATCCATCCAACGCCTGCATAATCGGTAGCTGGAGTACCAACATAATCTGGACCTCGCCAAACATTGAGTTTGACCTTTCCAACATTGACATTATTCGTTCCAGCCAAGGCATCGGAAGAATCTACGAGTTCAATCACATTTTCTATCAGGCTCAGTCCAGCTGGGTGATAATTGATAGAATCAGGATAGGTGGACTGCCCAAGGTCTGCCATAAAGCGGATGGCTGAAATCGGACGGATATAGTCATACCAGCCTTTTATACCCCAAGCAGTAACAGCTGCATCGTGCCCTGCTCCTGCCATAGTGAAGTAGGATTTCACGTCCCATTCAAGATCTGATAGAACTGGTCCTGTTCCCATGTAACGCTTTTCAACTAACGGATGATCGCTCACATAATTGAGAAGTGTGAACCAATGTCCAGGAGGTGTCTCAGACTCAGGACCATCTGCCCAAAACTCAGCAAGCACACGAGTATAATCTCCACGTTTCACCAACTGAGGTGTGTAAGGTTGCCCCGTTGCTGGATTAACGGTGTATCCGACACCCGGATCACCTCCGTTTTCAAGATCATAGAAACTCGGATGATCTTCAAATGACGTTGGATAACTCTGAATATTCCCAATGGATGCAGGCGAAATATCCAAAACTGTAGGGTCGTCTGGTGAGAGATGTGAAGACCATATAGCTACCAATTCAAACGTCCATTTGTATTGCAACGCCATTCCCGTTACATCGGCAGTATCCATGTTTGGCGGCATTCCTGGATCATGATGAATTTGATAATCATATCCATCACGATTATGCAACGTAAGGTCATCGTCACTCAACGCAAATGCTTTCACTTCTCCCCATTCTGGACTAAGAAACTTTGGTGTATTCACTGGATAAACGTTCCCAGACTGATCAATATAAATCTGTAGCGTTAGTGGCTGCCATCGATTAGGATCGATGATATTTGGATTTCCAGGGAAAACAGGAAGCAAGGTCGGATTTAGAGGTATATAGTGCTGATTATCGTAACCTTCTCCTTCGTTAGAACCATCCTGAAAACCATATGCTATGATGTTCTGCGCTAAATAATTGCCGAGTGCCGCGTATGAATTATTGGAGTAGTTGGTTGATGTGTAATTGATATCGTAGCCCAAATTGGCCATAAGCGTATCGAACCGAAGCTGTACTTGAATGGCATCTGGAGAACTGGCAAAACGATGGCTCAACACCCGATAAGCCGCATAACTCATGGTCAATTCTTGTGCTGCTTGCACATCAGGAGGTGTTGTAATACCGTTGAAAGGACAATCATAATCGTGTACCACTTTTCCGAGTAAATACGGATTTGCTACTGGGTCGTAAATGGCCCAACCATCATAAAGCGCTATGGATGTATGAAAGAGATTTCGTGCATGAATGGTTGGCCGTGCATAATCGTCTCGAATGGCTTCCAACAAGACCTCGTTCCATCGTCTAGCAACCGAATGCTGCGAGAATACACTGGAAGCCGAAGCAAGAAAAAGAATAGTGAACGTAAAGATTCGCATGCTATCGCGTTTAGTTTATCAGCATGAAAGTAAGCAATTGACGTTCCACTCAAAATAATGCACGAAAAAACGCCACCATAACTTTCGTCATGATGGCGTTCAACCAATTTGTCTTTCGGAATTAAGCGTGCTGCAAGCGATAGTTCACTTCCATCCAACCTCCACCATTCTCGCACTCAATTCCATGATGATTAAGAAACGCTGCGGCCTGTCCGCTTCTGTTTCCGCTGGCGCAACAAAGCAAGAGTGGCTGTGCCATGTTTCTAAATTCTTCAATCTTATCTGGCACTTCTGTAACGGAATATTCGCACTTCCTGCTACGTGGCCTCCTTGAAACTCCATTGGGCTTCTTACATCCACAATAGTATATCCTGCCCTGTTCATCTCTAATTTTTTAATTTGTTAATGATTAAAGCAATGTTGTTGGGCACACATATGCCGTTACTTCAAATTTTCCGCTGTCTTTTATCGCATTGAATCCACCATCTACGTCTATAAGGTTCTTGTATCCTTTTGAGCGTAAAATGGATGTGAAAATCATTGAACGGTAACCTCCAGCGCAATGCACGTAATAGGTTTCGTTCTTATCCAACTTGGTCGTGCTATCGTTGATATAATCAAGTGGAGCATTGACCGCATTGACGATGTGTTCTGAATCATACTCGCTTTTCTTACGCACATCCACAATTTTGATGGTCTTATCTGCCGCTTCTCTGGCTGCAAATTCTGCCGCAGAAACCGATTCAAGCGTATCAACCGTATTTCCTCCAGCTGTCCAAGCTTCAATCCCTCCATTGAGGTAACCAATAGCATGGTCGTAACCAACTCGTGCAAGTCTTGTAACC
>JBDNJH010000037.1:0-3728 GCA_041687875.1 Flavobacteriales bacterium
CTTACTCAGCTTTTCAAGCCTGTAATGTTCTGAAAATAAAGAAGTTGTACCCGATTCTTTGTACTTGCCCATAGTAAATATTATACTCGAAAAATACGCCTAATTAACTGAATAACAATAGTTTAATTTTAGATGTTGCCTAAAGTATTTCGAGTTCAAAGGCTCACCGCTAATACGCTCACACAATTCTTTAGAACTGTACATTTTTCCGTGCTGATGAATATTTTCACGCAACCAAGCCAATAGATTCTTCAAATAAGGTTTTGGATTTGCAGGATCTAACGTGCCAATCACTTTTTCTGCTGCAACATGAAATTGTGCTGCATAAAAACTACCAATAGAGTAAGTCGGGAAATATCCGATAGAACCATGGCTCCAGTGAATATCCTGTAAAACACCTTGGCTATCATTAGGAACATCAATGCCCAAATACTCCTTGTATTTCGCGTTCCAAGCCGCAGGTAAATCAACCGCATTCAGCTTTCCTTCCATAATTCCCTTCTCAATTTCGTATCTAATAAGAATATGGAAATGATAGGTCAATTCATCCGCGTTTACGCGGACAAGACTTGACTGCACTTTATTCATCGCTTTGAAGAAATCCTCAGCCGAAACACCTTCAAACTGTGTTGGGAAAACCTCCTTCAATCGAGCAAACTTCCATTCCCAGAAAGGAAGCGAACGACCCAAGTTATTTTCCCACAAACGGCTTTGGCTTTCATGAATGCCCAACGAAACAGCTTCGCCACTTGGCAAACCATATTCGCTATCAGGC
Organism: Flavobacteriales bacterium; assembly: GCA_041687875.1. Lineage (GTDB taxonomy): Bacteria > Bacteroidota > Bacteroidia > UBA10329 > UBA10329 > UBA10329. The sequence continues at coordinate 776 of JBDNJH010000037.1, forward strand.
AAACCTTGTTCGTATAACGCATGACCACCTTCATGAATGCAACTCCACAGCATTTCGTTAAAGGTTTCTTCCGAAACTCGAGTAGTTACACGCACATCCGTTGCCGAAAAATTGATGGTAAACGGATGGCTCGAAACATCTTGTCTTCCGCCCTCAAAATCATACCCCATATCTTTCAGCACCTCAATGCCGAAATCCCATTGCTTATCGTGATTAAAATACTGATCCATAAAGCTGTCATTCACTTGCGGCTTCGCTTTGATGGCATCTAGTAACGGCTTCAAATCATTCTTCACACCCTCAAACAAAACATCCAGTTGGGCAACCGTACAACCGGGCTCAAACTCATCGCAAAGCGCATCGTAAGCATGCCCTTCATATCCAACTATTTCCGCCTCTTTTCGCTTCAGATCTATCACCTTTTGAAGGAAAGGCGCGTACAGCGAAAAGTCATTTTCTTTCTTCGCTTTTTGCCAATGAAAGAACGCTTGGCTGGTAGCGCGACTCATATCTTCAATAAACTTGGAATCGAACAACGTTTTCCGTTTCAAATCGCGCGCTGTGTGCCTGATATTGGATGCTTGCTTTGCATCAGCAGGAAGATCTGCCGCCAATTCATCCACCAACTTCTTCAATTCTGGGTCGGTACTTTTGATGTGCGCCAACTTAGAAAGCGTTCCAATTTGCTGCGCCCTCCGAGCATGACTTTTTTGTGGCATATACGTTTCCAAATCCCAATGCAGCAGGGCAGTTGCGTGAGCGATATCAGCGATTTCAGAAAGGGCTTGGGTGAATTGCGTGTATTTATCCATTGTAATTTGATAATTCGGTGATGTACTGATTACGAATGCGCTGCGAATGTAATGGTCTAATTGATTTCCATCAGGAATATCCAAAATCGGTCAAGATGGCGAGCAGTTTGGGTTATTTTTGCCTAAAATCGTTTTGAATTTTTAGCGATTAATCCAACGAAAGATGAGCAAGACAAAAGGTAATGGCGCAAAAGCCTTGATAGATACACTGACCAACGCAGGTATTGATACCTGTTTTACCAATCCCGGCACATCAGAAATGCATTTTGTGGCCGCGCTAGATGATTCTAAAATGCGTGCCGTGCTTACGCTTTTTGAAGGTGTAGCAACAGGCGCAGCCGATGGTTATGCGCGTATTGCAGAAAGACCAGCAGCAACGCTACTGCATCTTGGTTGTGGACTGGGAAATGGTCTTGCCAATTTGCACAATGCGCGTAAAGCACGTGTGCCAATGGTAAATATTGTTGGAGATCACGCCACCTACCATACACAGTACGATGCACAACTTCAATCAGATATTGAAACCGTAGCACGAAATTGCTCCAAATGGGTGCGGACAACTCAGGAAACAAGCAAGATTGGCGCAGATACAGCCGAAGCCATCAAAGTAGCACAAGGAGCTCCAAATCAAATATCAACGCTTATTCTTCCTGCCGATGTTTCGTGGGGAGAAGGTGGTGAAGCAGGTACTGATTTCTCTCAGCTAGCCCCAGAAGCAGCTTCTGATTTAGTTATAAATGAGATTGCAGAGGTTCTGAAAACAGCAGGCAAGAAAACGGCCATCCTTCTAGGAAGAAGAGTAACGCTGGAAAGTGGTTTGGTGGCCGCATCCAAAATTTCGGAGAAGACAGGAGCTAAATTGTACACAGAAGTTTTTCCAACACGTTTGCAGCGTGGTGCAGGTCTACCAAATGTGGAACGACTTGCCTATTTGGCGGAAATGGCGTCTGTACAATTGAGCGGTTACGACCATTTGATTCTCATAGATGCCAAGGCTCCAGTTTCATTCTTTGCCTATCCAGGTAAGAAAAGTTACCTCGTGCCTGACGGTTGCAAACTGCACGATTTAGTAACAAACGAGCAGGATGCGCTGAAAAGCTTAGAAGCCTTGGTTGCGGCTATTGGTGCTAAAGACACCGCTCCAAAACTGCAAGAAGCCAAACGACCAAAACTGGCTACAGGCAAGCTGAATGCTGAGAAAATAGCCCAAGCCGTTGGGGCGTTGCTTCCAACAAATGCCATCATTTCTGACGAAGCCCAGACCTCTGGATTGAAAATTCCGTTTCACACAGCGGGTTCGCCAAAGCACGATTTGCTTACGCTTACGGGTGGCGCCATCGGACAAGGGTTGCCTGTGGCAGTTGGTGCTGCAGTTGCAGCTCCCAACCGACCCGTGTTGGCTTTGGTCGGAGACGGTTCTTCCATGTACACCATTCAATCCCTTTGGACAATTGTTGCTGAGAAATTGGATGTGACCACTGTAGTGATGAACAACGGTTCGTATGCCATTCTCAATATAGAACTGGAAAGAGTAGGAGCAGAAAATGCGGGACCAAAGGCCTTGGCACAATTGGATATTTCTAACCCTGGAATCGACTTCGTTTCCATCGCAAAAGGAATGGGAATGCCTGCCGAGCGCGTGCGGACTGCCGAAGAATTTAATGCAGCATTGGAGCGTGCATTCAGAGAACCTGGGCCACATTTGATAGATGCAATCGTCCCAAGCGAATACGAAGGTTTTAAACTGAAAGCACTGCCTTACTTGCTCAATTCGCTAGATAAGATTCCGAATGTGCTAGCGAAGGCGCTGAAGAACAAGTTGGCTCCGTAGAAAAAGGAACCGAGATGCTGAATTTGGTTCAGAATCTCGTTGTAGCAAAAGAGATTCCTCGTTCCTCGGAATGACAAACGGATACCGACTTAGCTTGCTAGTTGTCACCCTGAGGAACGAAGGGTCTCACAAAGAATCCGTCATGCTGTCCGCCTCAGGCGGATTCAGCATCTATATAATCATGAAACTAGACACTGAATCCGCCTGAGGCGGACAGCGTGACATCTAGAGAACTACTTCTTCCTCATAAACTGCACCGCCACACTCAACCAAGCGGCAACTAAAATCAATCCGCCAATTGGTGTAGCTA
>JBDNJH010000038.1:0-7444 GCA_041687875.1 Flavobacteriales bacterium
AACCAAAGTCTTATAGTTGCGCTGATAACGCGCTGAACGTCCAGCCACGCCACCTTCTTCGTACAATTCCTTGATGGCCTGATGGTAGGCCAACAGCGAATGTGTAGGCGGTGTAAATCGGAACTGGCCGTTGTTCTCCAAGCCTTTCCATTGAGCATAAAGGTCGAGGCTGAGCGTACGAGAACGGCCTTCACATTCCTTCAAAGCATCTAGACTAGCTAAGGTAAAGCTGAAGCCAGGCACGCCTTCAATACACTTGTTACTACTCGAAACAAGGAAGTCAATCTTGCACTCGACCAGATTAACAGGCACCGCACCAAAACTGCTCATGGCATCAACCATGTAGCGTTTTCCGTGCTTATAAATCACTTTTCCATATTCCTTTATCGGATTGAAAATGCCCGTGGTGGTTTCGCAATGCACCACAACCACATGTGTCACGCTCATATTTGCGGCCAGATATTTATCTAATTCCTCCACCGATGGCGCTTCATCTTCGGCATAGCGCAACGCATCATACTTTATGCCGTGCACCGCTGCCATTTTGCAGATACGGTCTCCGTAAGCTCCGTTTACCAACACCAAAAGATGTCCGTCTGAAGCCAATGCGCTTGAAATCATGCTTTCAATTCCGAAAGTTCCAGAACCCTGCATGATCACACATTCGTAGCCTTTGGCTTGGTTCACATTTCCAAGCTCAAGAAGTTGATCTCGTATCTCCTTTACGAGGTTGATGAAATCAAAATCGCGTGAGCCAAGATCGCGAAGCATGGCCTGTTTCACGGTCATGGAAGTGGTCAAAGGACCAGGTGTAAAAAGCAATTTATCTTTGGTTGTGGTACTCAAAACTTAGCGGTTTAAAAGGAGTTTTCTGCGTTCGAAATAGATGATTGCGAAGATGGTAAAAACTACCCCAACAATACTGAGCACATAGCATGCGTAGGTAAAGAAGGTTAGCCAGTCCATTTCGCTAACAAAAAAATCTTTGTAGAGCAGCACAGCCACGCTACCGAGATAACCGAAAGCATCGGCCAAATAAATGAGAAAACCTGCATTGCTCGGGTATTTGAAAGCTGCAATCAACCGCTCAAAAAGAATACAATTGAAGGGAATGTAGCCCATGTAGGCGCCAAAACCTGTGAGCATAATCCACGGAATTGGACCAATAAATCCGTGATGGAAAAGCCATGTGCTGGCACCAACGGCTGCGCATCCCAAACCGATAATGACGTGGTTAACCGTAAGCGCCAACATGTTATTTCGGATAAACATGACAAAGGCAAGCAAGGCCAACACGCCAATCGTGACCGGGATTTCGGTTGTGGTGAAAATCTCAGGTTCATCTCCGAAGCCCAGTTGTCCCAGAATTTCTGCCATGAAATTGTCGCGGAAATCACGGAAGGCGGTGAGCATAATGTAAACAATGATGAGCGAAACCAGTCCGAACGCGAACTGGTTGAAGAAAGCTTTTCGTTGTGCGCCTGTCATCGGTTCGCGCTTGGTACGCAGGGCTTCATCTTCTAGCGATGGATCGGGAACCAGCGATAACATTCCAACGAAAAACAGTAGCGGAACTGCGAAAATGGCCCCTACAGCAACAGGCATCCAAAAATCAGAAACGCCTTCGATAAGCAGCCATTTCCCAACGGTTTTTACAAAGCCTGATGCAAAGATGAAACTGGCGCACAATCCAGCGCCCATGAGTTCGGTAAAACGTCTGCCTTCTAAGAAACTGAAAACCAATCCCCAGACCATTCCAAGTGGAATTCCATTGAGAAATAGGAAAATGAATTTGAATTTTACTGGAACGGTCGCAAAGCCGAGCAAGGCGAGCTCTGCAATGCCTATTAACACAAGAATGGCAAGGCCGCGCCTGTTGCGACCCATTTCCGATACAACCTTGATTCCGATGAATTTAGAAAGCGTATAGCCGAGTACCTGCGCTATAACGATGGCCGATTTGAATGATAATCCCCACATATCATCAATGCCATCAAAACTCGCAGCGGAGAATGGTTTGCGAAAAGCATACATACACGAATAGGTAGAAAATGCCGCAATTATCGCGTAAAGCGAAAGGACAAATCCATTCGAATTTGCCAGCCATTTGGTAATGTTTGTTCCGATGTTTTTCAAGCTGCCAAGTTCAGGATTGTGGGAATTAGCAACATTGCGGAATTGTTAAGAATGTCGTGCACCGTTTATCGTTTGAATTTCCGCTTCGGATGGCGTTTGTGATGGAAAACGGAGACGATAAGGATTGCCTTGCACGCCACATGCACTTTGTAAACGATAGTGTAAGGAAATTTACTCAAAGGAATCTCCCCGAAATCCAGCTTGGAATTACGCCATCTGGCAGGGGAAAGCAAAATCTGAGAAACGGTTTTCTCAATTTCTTTAGAAAAATTCTCGGCAGTCTTTAAGCTCCTTTCGGGGTACCATTCCAATGCCTCATAAACTTCAATTTTGGCCCTGTGCTGAAAAACAACTTCAAACTGAACGGTCATGACCGTTTCTTGGCGAGCAGCGCGTCCATTTCAGCTTTTACATCGCTCCAAGAATGAACTGGTTCCGTTCCGTTCTTATAGGCTTCCAACCTACGGTTCATTTCCTCCAAAACTTCAGGGTCGTCCAAGACGGATGTCTGGCGTTCTGAACCATGGATTACTTCAAGAAGTTCTTCCAGTTCTTCTTCTGGATACTGATCAATAAGATCGTGAAGTTGTTTTCGGATGGTTACTGAGCTCATACGTTCAAAGATATGAATTTGACCGTCAAATATCGTAGCCATCCTTGGTCAGACCAACTTCCGACCATTGGCCATCAATGAGAATAACGCAGCTATCGTAGCCAACTTTTAGCAGCAATTCGGCAGCCGTTTCAAACTCGCCCAAAATCTCATCAGGCGTATGTCCATCGCTATTAATCTGAACTGGAATATTCAATTTCAATGCCTCTTCCAAAACCCATTTGCTCGGATACGTGTCGTTTGCCTTCTTTTTGTAAAGACCGCGTGTGTTCACTTCCATAATGGCATCGGTCTTCGAGATCACTTCAAGCGTGTTCATCACCTCATCCCGATACCATTTCTCATCTTCTGAGAAGAAATGTTCCTTCAGATTCTGCATTTTGATTTTATCGAGATGCCCAACTATTTCTGGGCAATCCTCCACCATCATTTCACGCGTCAATTCGTAATAGCGCGTAACCGCAGCTTTCACATCACCATTGAAAATCTCAAAAAGTCCTTTCTTAAACGACTCCAAGGTTCCATCAATTTCCCAGCCTTTTCCGCCCGTAAAGCTGTCAACGAAGTGAATGGAGCCAACAGCATAGTCCAGCCCTGCGGTTTGCAGAAAATCGGCCGTTGGGCCCATTTTCCCTGGTAGGTAATCTACCTCCAAGCCGAGAAGGATCTCTATTCTATCCTCATATTTTTTCCGCAAACGATAAATCTCTTCAACATACCCTTCAAGGTCTTCAAGTTTCATTGCCCATTTGCAATCGAAAAAAGGCACTGGTGCATGCGAAGAAAAGCCATAAGTCGGCATTTCTAGCACAAGTGCTTTTCTGATGTAATCTTCGGGGGCGTTGGTTCCGTCACAATAGTTGGTGTGACTGTGGTAATTCGTCCAGGACATGATTTAAAATGAAGATGGGTTGTTTGATATATTAATCCAGCTGGAGGATGATTTTCTAATTTTTATTGATTTGAACAACGCCATCGTCATTCAGACTTCTAAGCTTTCCTATGGCCAAGTTACGGTCGAGTGTTGCCAATTTGTAAAGCCGCACAACAGAGGTCTTTTTCAGACCATTCTCTTCGATGGGTTCAAGCAAAATATCCGTCTGCTCTCGCCATTTCATCTGTGTTGAGATAAACGCAACGGTCACATCCAATTCTGTTGATGCCAACACCAACGCAGGTCTGTTCTTATTGCCGGTCAGGTCGGTAAATGGAAAAGGGATGAGGATGATATCGCCCTTGTGCATCAATACTTTTCTTTCAGATCCTTAGGCGAATAAAGCTCCTCTTCTTCTTCGAGAAAATGGAAAGTATCCGCTTCCTGAACGAGCTTGTGCATTCCATTCTGCAAGACTTCCTCATCATATTTTTGAAGGATGTATTCTGCGAAATCAGAAACTTCCTTCAGGCGGTCCTTCGGTAATTGAGACAGAACCGTTACGGTCTTTTTTATGAGTGGTTCCTTGGTCATTCCAAGTTCTAAATTACGTCTAATACAGCAAACCCAATCTCATTGTTTCGTCAGCTGATGAATGGCCATACTTTCATAGCGTTGCATATCTGGCAATGGCACGTCAATTTTCTTGGCCATTTCGTCCCAATGGCGCATTCGGATAATGGTTTTGAATAGCGGGTCTTTCTCGAACAATGATGCTTCTGAAACACTCATTTTTCCGCCTTGGTATTCGAGGGTTTTCTTGGATGCTTCGGATAGTTTTCCGTAATAATCGGCATCTGAAAAACAGAGATAACGTTTGGCCTCCACGTGGCTTTGAACGAGTTTGGCCATGTTATCAGAGAATCCTCTCATTCGTAGGAAATCGGCTCCAAGTTTTTCGTGTTCCATCACGCCATAACCGCCCATGTTCGGTTTGTCTCCGTTCATTTCGGCCAGATGACCAATATCGTGGAAAAGCGCAGCAAGAATGACCTCGTTATCGAAGCCTTCCTTCTCGGCTGCCTGTGCTGCTTGGCAAGCATGTTCAAGTTGAGAAATGGCCTCGCCAATGTAATCGGCATTGCCATGTTTGGCAAAAAGTTCAAAGACTTCTCTTACTGCGGTTTCGATGGAAACCTTAGGCATTTGCCAACTTTAGCTTCTCGATAAGGTAGCCTTTCAGATGTCCAACCGTTGGAAGCAATCCATCGTTATCCAATCGTTTCAATTCGGCTTCTGTGTGCGAACCGTTTGTAACCGCTAGGCTAAACAGGCATTTTGCATTTCGGCCAGCAGCAAGGTCAACAGGCGTATCGCCAATTTTCACCACTTTTTTCGGGTCTGTGATCCCAAATTGCTTCATGGCCTTTTGAATCATGAACGGATACGGACGTCCTTTCTGAACTTCGTCAGAGGTGATTGACATATCGATGATTGAATTCCCAGTTGAAACGTAATTCTCGTCCAAACCTTCATCCCAACCCAAGTTTTCAAGGATAATGTCGGTCACTTCTCGGTAGAATCCTGTGGTCAAAGCCACTTTCACACCATTATCGCGAAGCCAAGCCATTGTTTCCAACGCGCCTTCAGTCGGACGCTGGTCTGTATTCTCGTAATGAGCCTCCAACAAATCGCGAAACGTATTGTAAGACTCCTCCACCTTGTCTTCTAAATCAGGATGGTCCTCTCCCAGTTTCTTTTTCCAGAATGTTTGAAACACTACAATCTTCGACCAACCCATCATGGCATTAATCTGCGGACGTGTAACTGTCAATCCGTTCTGTACACAAGCTTCAAGAAAACAATCCTCAATTTCGCCATTATCCACCATTGTGGTGCCAGCCATATCAAAGACAACAAGAGAAATTTTATCAGATAACATGTTTTAAATTTTGTGCGAAAATACCGCGAATGATATAAACAAGCGATGGTATAGCATTAAGTTTGGATTAAACACAAAGAATGCGGCTCCATAAATGAAGCCGCATTTTAAAATCGTGCTTAAAACGACTTATTTTACTACAAAACGTTGCGAAGAAATTATGTTTCCCATTTCAATTTTCAGAAGATAAATTCCTGCCGAAAGGTTTTCCGAAACGGCAAATTGTCCTGCATTGCTCACTTGGAAAGTCTTCATCAACTGACCAGTTGCGCCATAAATGGAAACGTTCGCGGCAACTTCCAATTCAGGAAATTCCAGCATAAAGTTTCCATCGTTTGGATTCGGGTAAAGCTTCGCGATGGTTGTGATAATCTCTTCTTTGATGTCTACGGTAAAACACGCTGACCAACCTGGATTGGCAAAGACCTCCACTAGATCAACGGAGAAACCTGCAGAGGTTGAAGCCAAACTCCAATTACCACCATCATTGTTGTCTGAGGATGGATTGCATAGAACAATTGAATATCTATTACCATCGGCCTCGGAAGGCCAAAGACCACCGTCTGAAAAGTCAACGGAGTCTGCTACCGAAGCTGATGGAGCTACAAGTACGAGATCCTCGCCACCATTGCTCAAAGCACCAGAAGACCATTGGTATGGAGCAAAACCGAAGTTATTTTCGAAAGCCGTACCATTGCCTGCTACAACGACAAAATCATTGCCTGAAATCATTGATCCTTGTGGAAACATGAATTCAACTCCATCACGGACAAAATATCCGGACAAATCAACATCATCAGTAGAGACATTGTAAATCTCTACAAACTCCAAACTGTCTGAGCCAGATTCTGGTGGATTGTACATGATTTCGGTAAATACCAGCGGATTGGCAGTTGGAAGGCCACTTACGCTATAAACTGAGATACTTCCGCTTACTTCGTTTGAAACCAATATCAATGGGAACCCATTTGGGCTTTCTCCTGCAGGAATGAAATCAATGTCTTCTGGCCCAAGTCCGCCAGCTGCTGGCGTACCTTCCGTTTCATTGAAATTGCGGTCAGTTCCGTAAGATTCAAAACTCACGTTACTCGGGTCGGTGATATCGTAAACCATCACGCCACCTTGTCTTTCTAGACCGATGAACGCGTAGGTTTTACCCATTATGCTTACCACTTTTAGTGCCTCAGGCTCTGGCCCTTTATCATCGCTTCGCGAGTCAAATGAAGTATTATCGTTATTGCTAGAATTGAAGTTTGCCGCATCGTAATTCGAAATGAACGTTTCGAAATCGTTTCCGCTATCATAAACAAGGTTTCCGGTTGCATCCCAAATAGAGAACGACCGTGCTCCGTACGAATAAAGCGCTTCATAATCTCCGTCATTTCCTTCATCACCAAGACTTGTGGTGATGTTCAATCGGCCAAGGTTCGTGTTCTCTTGCAGCATGACTGCGTTTGGAAAGGCCGTTGGGTCGAGCGTCAAGCTACCGATGCGCGCTTCTTCGCTGTAACCACCGTAATCTCTAGAATCGCCTTCGTTGGCGCTAACAATATAAGGTGATCCGTTGTTTGTATAGGAATCGATGGCATCAGGCTGATACATCCCGAAAACAGGCCAATTTTGAATATTTACAATGCCATCTTGGTTGCTGGCATCAATTCCATTTCCTGCTGCATTGTAGTCTTTAAACCCAAGTCCTTGGAGCGCAATAATGGTGTTATTGGTAAGGTCGATTCCTGCAACTGATGAGAGTCCATTGTTTCCGAAAATGCGAATACTCGGGTCAATGATAGCTGTGCCCAAGCTGCCGCAGAAGCAACCATGGCTGAAAAGAGTAATAAAGATTTTTTCATATTGTTGATTTATGTTTGGCGCAAAC
>JBDNJH010000255.1:0-12279 GCA_041687875.1 Flavobacteriales bacterium
GCTAAGCTCGCTCCGAAAGACTGAAGTCTACACGCATGCGCCCCCTTTATCATTTAATGTTAGCTACAGGTTTGGCAGGTTGTACCCTAACCCTTACCATACAGCAATTGCTAAGCATTGAATGGCGCCTTTTCAGGCTATTCCTCATTATCCTACTTGTAGTTGAACTCTCTTTATTGCTGTACGAATTGGTAACCAATTCAAAAAGAAAACTCCTTGCAAACGTTCTTACATCGTTCTATGGCTTCCTGGTGATTCTCCTTCTTCTCGAATCATCATTCATGTTTGTAATGCGTTCGCATGGTGGTTTCATGTCGCTTAGTTCAAAATTGTGGTTGAATGAATATTGGAATCCCAATAATTCTTTAGGCTACAGGGATGATGAACCAACACGAGAAAGTTATTGCATTTTGTTTGTGGGAGATTCATTCACAGAAGGGCATGGGATAGACCACGTTTCCCAACGATTTTCCAATGTTGTCAAATCAAGGCTTAAAAACACTGACCCTACAACCAAAGTAATTAACATTGGGCGATCTGGTTCAAATACGCAAGATGAGTTTGCCAGAATGATTACCGTGGTGAATAAGTTAAAGTTGAAACCTAAAACAATCGTTCTTCAGTATTGTGTAAATGATATTGAAGATCAAGCTTTTGAATACGGAATGAAATTAGAACGTCCAATACCTTATTCAAATATCCCTTCGTTTACCGTACCTATTTTCAAAGGATCTTACCTACTAGATTATATTTATTGGGGAATTCGAGGCCCGAGCCACTACATGGGGTTTCTAGAACAAGCTTACGGCAACGAAACAATCAAATCCGCTCACTTCAAAGAACTTGATGCGTTTGTGGATTATTGCGAACTCAATTCCATCCAGTTAATTCCTGTAATTATTCCTTTTATGGAAGATTTGACGCTTTCGGAAAATCTTTTTGTCAACCCAGTGAGCAATCATTTCAAATCGCGTGGTATTGAAGCAATTAATGTTGCAGAACTTGTGGTTGACATTCCCTTCCGAAGAAGAATCGTTAATAATTCAGACAGACATGCATCCGTTGAGGTCAATGCATTAATGGCCCATGCAATAGTAGCCAGGCTACAAAAGGCCGATCAGTAGTCAGCTTAAAACTCACAGTTATTTGGAGTCCTCGGAAAAGGGATTACATCTCGTACGTTGGTCATTCCTGTAATAAACATCATCAGCCGTTCAAAGCCAAGGCCAAAACCACTGTGCTCTACCGTTCCGAATTTGCGCGTATCCATATACCACCACACGCTTTCTATCGGAATGTGGAAATCCTCAATCTTCTTCATCAGCACTTCGTAGCGTTCCTCGCGCTGTGAGCCACCAACAATTTCACCGATGCCGGGGAAGAGGATATCCATGGCCGCAACCGTTTTGCCGTCCTCGTTCAGTTTCATATAGAATGCCTTAATCTTGGCAGGATAACCCGTAATGATTACCGGCTTTTGGAAGTGTTTTTCTACCAAAAAACGCTCATGCTCGCTCTGTAGGTCAACACCCCATTCGTCAATAGGATATTGGAACTGCTTTTTCTTGTTAGGCTTTGAATCGCGGAGAATGTCAACCGCCTCCGTATAAGTTATTCGAGCAAAATCGTTCTCAGAGGCAAAACGAAGTTTTTCTAACAACTCCATGGGTTGGCGTTTGTCCTGCGGAAGGCTTTTTTCCTCTTCGGCAATTCGTTCCGAAAGGAACTTTAGGTCATCTGGACAGGTTTCCATCACATATTTGATGGTTTCTTTCAGAAAATCTTCTGCCAAATCCATGTTGGCATATATATCGTTAAAAGCAACTTCTGGCTCAATCATCCAAAATTCCGCCAAATGGCGAGATGTATTTGAGTTCTCTGCACGGAATGTAGGCCCAAACGTGTAAACCTTAGAAAGCGCCATGGCGGCCAATTCGGCCTCCAACTGACCAGTTACGCACAAGTTAGTCTGCTTGCCAAAAAAATCCTCTGAATAATCAACCGTTCCATCATCATTCAATGGTGGGTTTTTAGGGTCGAGCATCGTTACTCTAAACATCTCCCCTGCTCCTTCTCCATCCGTTCCTGTAAGAATCGGTGAATGGATATTGAAGAAACCACGGTCGTTGAAATACTTGTGAATGGCAAACGTGAGCGCATGTCGCACACGAAAAACAGAACCGAACGTGCTAGTACGCATGCGCAAATGGGCATTCTCACGCAGAAATTCCAAACTGTGTTTCTTAGGCTGAATCGGGAATTTATCGGGATCGGCAACGCCATGCACTTTCAGCGAAGTGGCCTTCACCTCCACCGTTTGTCCTTTTCCTTCACTTGCCACCAACTGACCTGTAATGGAAACGCAGGCCCCAGTTGTGACAGTAGCCAGTTCTGCTTCCTTAAACTTAGATTCAAAATCAAATACGCACTGTATATTATTCACCGTTGAACCGTCATTCATAGCCACAAAATTCACGTAGGCGTTACCTCTTTTGGTTCTCACCCAACCTCTCACGGTTACTTCACGGTCCAGTTTATTGGTGGTCAATAATTGTTTGATGCTTTCCATTGCGTTGTTTTTGAAGCGCGCAAAGATAGACCGTTAGCGAATTTGGACAAGAGACGAAGGACAGGAGCCAAAACTTGCGGATTCAGACATCACTTATCACTTTCTTCCCCTCGCCCCTTGTCCCTTGTCCCTTGTCACTTGTCCATCCCTTGTCCCTTGTCCCTCGCCCCTTGTCCCTCGCCTCTCGCTCCTCAAACTAAAAACTTAGGAAACTTTTAACATAAAAATCGTTTCCGTGGTTTTTTAAGCATTACATTTGCGCCCGAATTGGAAGAAAAAGCCCAGAAAATATTAGAGCAGACTACGGTGTTGTTCATGCAGTATGGCATTAAGAGCCTTACTATGGATGATATTGCTCGTCACTTGGGCATGTCTAAAAAGACGCTTTATCAGTCGTTTTCTGATAAATCGGATTTGGTTTCGCAAGGCATTCAAGCGCACATGGATTTGGAACAAGAAGCGCTTGAGCAAATCCATCTGAGCAGCGATAATGCGATTGAAGAAATGTTCCTAATCTCACAACACGTGAGCGCGCATCTGCAAAGCATGCACCCTTCCATACTCTTTGATATGGAAAAGTATTACCCTGTGGCATTTGCAAAATTCAATGAGTATAAACTGAAAATCGTGATGTCGTGCATTGCCAGAAATATCGAAGATGGCATTTCACAAAAGCTCTATCGCGATAACATCAACATTCCGATTGTAGCAGGATTGTATGTTGGTAGAATGGACATCATTTTTGACCAGAAATTATTTCCAGCGGGCAAGTATAGTCCTAAGGATGTGTACTTCGAGGCTATAAGATACCACATAAGGGGCATAGCCAGCGAAAAAGGCATGGAATACCTGAAAAACAAGTTTAAATCACTCGATACACAGAACCCTATTTTCTAACTAGATGAGAAACTTACTCATACTTACAATTTGCACCTTCGTATCAATTCCTGTCGTTGCGCAAGAAGGCAGCTTAATGGAGCTGAGCGTGACTGATGCAGTGCTTTACGCTTGGCAAAACAGTCAAAAATCTAAGACTGCATCCATTGATGTGCAACAGGCCGATAAAGATGTTTGGATTCAAGCTGCGAAAGGATTGCCACAGATAAATGGTTCGGTAGGTTTCAACAACTTCTTACAACTTCCTACCTCGGTATTTGACGCCTCAGCCTTCAATCCACTCGCACCTCCTGGAGAATTGGCAGAACTTCAGTTCGGTCAGCCATATACCATGGATATTGGAGCCACGGCTACACTTCAACTTTTCGATGGTTCGTATATAGTTGGCGTAAAAGGAGCCAAAGGTTTTCAGAAACTATCGCGAGACATGGAAAAGATGACCAAGAATGAGGTCAAAACCCTTGTTGGCGAAGCTTATTACACTTCTCAAATTGCCAAAGAAAATGTTCGTCTGTTAAATGAGAATATTTCCAATATGGAGAAAACGCTTGAAGAGACTATCGCACTTTTCAAGGAGGGATTTACGGAAGAGATGAATGTGGAGCAATTAGATCTTTTGATGAATCAAATGAAGAATCGCGTAAGGCAAGCCGAACGTCAACATCAGGCAACCCTCAACTTGCTCAAGTATAAAATGGGTATGCCAATAGATACCAAGATTAGCCTTTCAGACAATCTTGAAACGCTTTGGACCTTGCAATCCAACGAAGAGCTGATGGCAACAGAACTTGACCTAAACAACAACCTTGCATACGACCTTGTCAAGCAGGATATCGTTATGCATGGATATTTGGTAAAATTGGAACAAGCCAAGTACTACCCTAGACTGAATGCTTTCTTCGATTACCAGCAGCAAGCCTTCAGGGATAAATTCGATTTCTTCGATTTCAGCAAGTCATGGTATCCACAAACGCTGTGGGGCATCAAACTAACCATTCCAATTTGGGACAACCTTGGCGGACTGGCCAGCATCAACAAGGCTAAATTGCAACAGCAAAAAATCAAAAACAAACTGGCAGATACAGAGCAAGCCTTGAAACTTCAATCGATTACCGCAAAGGGCGATTTTGCTTCTTCATTAGAACAATTGGTTACAAGTCAGGAGAATATTGAATTGGCAAAACGCATTCAGGAAAAAACGTTGATTAAATACAACGAAGGTCTTTCTACCAGCATGGAATTAACCACAGCTGAGAACCAACTTTTACAAGCACAAGGCGAATACATCAACACGTTATTTGCGGCAATGAATGCCAAACTTCAAATGAAAGTTGTCCTAGAGAACAATTAATCACGAAAAGCACTTACTATCGAAACTATGAGAACAAATATTTTTATCGCTGCCGTACTACTTGCACTCGTTTCATGTGGAGGAGAAGCAACACTTGAAGAGAAAAAAGCTGCGCTTGATGCCAAGAAAGTTGAATTGGCACAGCTTCAGAACGAGATAAACAAGATGGAAGAAGCACTTATTGCGCTGGACTCAACCATTGGCCAGAATAAAGAATTGGGAATTTTAGTGGAAGTAAAAAAAGTTACTCCAGAAGATTTTGAACATCATTTTGAGGTAAACGGAAGCTTAGAAGCAGTTGAGCAAGCCAACATCAGCCCAGAACAAGGCGGACAGATTAAGCAAATTCTTGTAAAAGAAGGAGACAGAGTTGCTGCAGGAACCGTGCTTGCAAACTTAAATGTGAGTGTTTTTCAAACCAACCTGCAGGAAATAGACAACGGTATCGAATTGGCTCAAACCGTTTACGACCGCCAAGCTCGTTTGTGGGAACAAAAAATCGGATCAGAGATTCAATACTTAGAAGCAAAAAACCGATTAGAAAGTGCTCAGAAAAAGCGTCAGACTGTAGTTGCCCAAATGGCTATGAGTACAGTAAAAGCTCCATTTGCTGGTGTTGTTGATCGCATTTATCAGAAGGCAGGAGAATTGGCAGCACCCGGACAGCCGATGCTCACGCTTGTGAACATGAGCGAAATGAAAGTGAAAGCTGACGTTTCGGAAAATTATGTTCAGGTTGTGAAGGAAAATGCTGAGGTTGATGTGGACTTTCCATCTTTTGGCTTTAGCACAAAAGCTCGAATTCGACAAGTGAGCAACATCATCAATCCATCAAACAGAACATTCAGCGTAGAGGTTCGTGTTCCTAATGCGAATGGCGCACTGAAACCAAACGGAATCGCAACGCTTAAAATCAAAGATTTTGAAATGGAAGGTGCATTGGTTGTTCCTGCCATTGCCATTGGAAAAGATGCCAAAGGCGCGTTTTTATTTGTAATCAACGAAGTGGAAGGAAAGTCCAAGGCTGTAAAGAAATATGTTACAACTGGCCGCACAAGCGGAGGGCAAACACGTGTGGTTGAAGGATTATTGAGCGGAGATCGGGTGGTAGTAGAAGGCTACAATGAGGTGGCCAACGGTGATCAGGTTCGGATTCAGGGTTGAAATAGTTATTAGGTTATTGAGTTAGTGGTTATTGGTCTGCCACCTAATAACCAATAACTGATAACCCAAAATCTCAAAAGAGAAAAATGAGCAACGAAACACAGGATAAAAAAGGCATGATGAAGGAGTTTGGGCTATCCTCAGCCTCACTCCGAAACAGCACCAGTGTGCTTATCCTCACATTCCTTATCGTTTGTGGCGGTATTCTCGCCTACTCCACCATGCCTAAGGAATTATTCCCGGAGGTAGTGATGCCGCAGATTTATGTGCGAACAGTCTACCCAGGTAACTCACCAATTGATATTGAGAACCTAATCACCCGTCAGATTGAAAAGGAAATCAAGCCACTGAAAGGTATCAATGAGATGACCTCAACTTCTGTTCAGGACAACTCCATCATCATTGTAGAATTTAACACGGATGTACCTGTTGAAGAAGCACTTTCGGATGTGAAAGATGCGGTGGATAAGGCAAAAAGTAATCTACCGTCAGATCTTGATATTGAGCCGATGGTCATGGACGTAAACATGTCCGAAATGCCCGTCATGAATATCAACCTTTCGGGAGATTACAGCGTGGACGACCTGAAAGATTATGCTGAGATGCTTCAGGATAAAATGGAGGTGATACCGGAAATTTCTGCTGTCAATCTGCGAGGTGCGTTGGAGCGCGAAATCAACATCAACGTGGATGTGAATAAGATGGATGCCGATGAGGTAAGTTTCAATGACATTGAAAGCGCCATTGGTTATGAAAACATGAGTATTTCGGGTGGCGACATCCTAATGGATCAAACCCGAAGAACCATTCGTGTTTCTGGCGAATACACCAACATGGACCAAATTGCCAACACCATTATTAAGGCAGAGTTTGGCAACATTATTTACCTGCGAGATATTGCCACGGTTGAAGATGGATACAAGGAACGAGAGAGTTATGCCCGATTGGATGGCAATCCTGTTGTATCGTTAGATATTGTGAAAAAATCGGGCGAAAATCTGTTGAATGCTACCGATCAGGTTGCGGCCATTTTGAAAGAAGCAAAAGAAAACCGCTTCCCTTCCGATTTAAAAATCACCATTACCAACGACCAAAGTAACCAGGTTCGTGGGCAACTTTTGAACTTGGAAAACAGCATCTATTCGGGCGTCATTCTCGTAGTTATCGTCCTCCTTTTCTTCCTCGGGTTAAGAAATGCCATTTTCGTTGGAATTGCCATTCCACTTTCCATGCTTATGAGTTTTATGATTCTCGGTTCCATGGGCATTACCATTAATATGATGGTACTATTTGCGCTCATTCTCGCCTTGGGAATGTTGGTAGATAACGGTATCGTAACCATCGAAAACATCTACCGACTGTATTCTCAAGGTATGTCCAAATCGGACGCGGCCAAATACGGAGTTGGCGAAATTGCTGTTCCTATCATCTCATCAACAGCAACCACTTTGGCGGCCTTTGCTCCGCTCCTCTTCTGGGATAGCATCATGGGCGAATTCATGAAATTCCTTCCAATCACATTGATTGTAGTTCTTGGCTCATCTCTTTTTGTTGGATTGGTTGTAAATCCTGTGTTTGCTGCCCTCTTTATGAAACGTGAAGAGAAGAAAGGTATCAACTGGAAATCGTTAATTATTACTGTTGGAATTGAAATCGTATTGAGCGTTGTGTTCTATCTGAGCGATATGTTTAGCATGGGAACCATTTTCGCCACATTGGCAGCACTTACTGTTATCAATGCCTATATCCTCCGCCCTGTTTCTTCATGGTTTCAAGACAAATTCTTGGTATGGTTGGAAGAAGCATATCTTAAAATACTTCGTTTCTCGCTTACAGCTTGGAGGCCGATTGCCTTGTTCTTGTTCACCGTTGTACTACTTTTTGCATCCATAGGACTTGTTGTAGTTATGGCCCCAGATGTAGAATTCTTTCCTGCCAACGACCCGAAATACGTTAACATCTTTTTGGAGGCTGCTTCTGGTACCGACATTGAAAAAACCAACGAAACCATTTTGAGTGTTGAGGGAGAAGTTCAGGAAATTATCGAGCCTTATCGTGTTTGCGTCAATTCAGTTGTAACAAATATTGGTGCAGGTTCTAACGACCCAATGGATGGGCCACCTGCTGGCGAAACTCCGAATAAAGCCAAAATCACCATCTCATTCAAAGAATTTGAAGAACGCGAAGGAATTTCCACCTCGGATGTGATGAAGGCGTTGAGCGAAAAACTCAGCAAACAGCCTGGCATCATTATGAACATTCAAAAAAACCGCGAAGGACCACCCGCTGGCAAACCAATCAATATTGAAGTAAGTGGTGAAGAATTTGAAACGCTGATTGCAACTGCAGAGAAACTAAAGGCAGAAATTACGGATATGAATATTCCGGGAGTTGAAGGTCTGAAAATCGACCTTGAAACAGGTAAGCCAGAGATTATGGTAAACGTGAATAGAGCCAGAGCGCGGATGTTCGGTCTAAGCACGGCACAGATTGGCGGCACGCTCAGAACCGCACTTTTTGGGAAGGAAATTAGCAAATACAAAGAAGGAGAGGATGAATATCCGATTATGCTCAAATTGCAGGACAATTATCGATATGATATAAGCTCACTACTTAACCAGCGCATTACTTTTCGTGATATGACAACGGGCAAGGTCAAGCAGATTCCAATTTCTGCTGTAGCCGATATTTCTTTCACCAGTTCTTATGGCGCTGTAAAACGTAGAGATCAGGATAGAACAATTACCATTTGGAGTAACGTAATTGAGGGTTACAACGCCACCAACATCAATGCCCAGATTCAAGAGAAATTCGGAGAATATCAAATGCCAGATGGTTATGCGTTACGATTTACGGGAGAGAGCGCGGAGCAGGAAAAAGCAGCTGATTTCTTAGGCAAAGCGTTTATGATTGCCATTGCGTTAATTGTTTTGATACTCGTTTCTCAGTTCAACTCAGCCATCAAACCAATCATTATTGTTGGTTCGGTTGCATTTAGCACCATCGGTGTGTTTTTGGGAATCATCGCTTTTGGCGATACAATTTCTGTGATTATGACGGGTATAGGAATCGTTTCCTTGGCGGGAATTGTGGTAAATAATGCCATTGTTCTTATCGATTACATCGACCTAACGCGCGCTAGAAGACGGAATGAATTGGGAATGCCAGAAGGAAGTGTGCTTCCATTAAATGAGGCTGTAGAGTGCATTATTGAAGGCGGAAAAACACGACTTCGCCCTGTATTGCTTACAGCCATTACCACGGTTTTGGGTCTACTCCCACTTGCCACGGGCATGAACATCAACTTTTACACGCTATTGAGCGAACTCAATCCACAGATTTATTTCGGTGGTGATAACGTAGCCTTCTGGGGTCCAATGGCCTGGACAGTTGTTTACGGTCTGTCGTTTGCAACATTCCTCACACTGGTAATAGTACCTGTTATGTATCTCTTAGTTGAACAGGTGGTAATCATCTTTGTAAAGCCAGAAACTCCTGAACAGGAATACTAATGAGTTTGACCTACGAGAATGACCAGCAAAAATGGGACATCATCAAGATGGCCATTGAGCAGCACATGCCAGCCAATAGAATCTTCGGGTTCGAAATCGTTGAGCTGAAGGAAGGATTTGCCAAAATTCATGTCCCGTTTAAGGAAGATTTCATCGGTGATTTTATACAAGGATTGTGGCATGGCGGCATCATTGCAAGTATTGCCGATTCTGCAGCTGGCATTGCAGCGTCAACCGTTCTTACAGATGCCAGAGACAAACTCAATACCATTGATATTCGGATTGATTACCTAAGTGGTGCCATCAAAGAAGACCTCTATGCCGAAGCCGAATTATTGAAAGTCGGCAAACGCATCATCAAAGCAGATGTGAAGCTTTATCAGAAAAGCAAAGGAACGGTGGCTATTGCCCGAGGTTCGTTCAGTCTTCTTAAATTCGAGGAATAAGCTTAAGACTTAACGGTTGGAATAATTCACAACATGATTAGGTTAACACCTAGGCTAACGACAAAACCAAAGCCTACCAATCTCGTAGTAAGCCCGTGATAACCAGTACTGAACAAACCACTGTTTCTAAGAATGCCCTAGCTGCTTGGTTTCAGGAAGTGTGGAAAACCGTTTCCGAGCTAGGCCTAAAAAAAGAGGACACCCCGTATTTTTCACGGAAGATTGTGTTGACCAATCAGGTGGCAGTAATTATTTTCATCGTAGTCATTTTTATGACGGTGGGATTTGTCGCTACCAGTGCCTCTATGACCAGCATCAATTGGTTTCTAACACTGTTGGTCGTTGTGTGGGCCGTTCCTTTCTTCAATTTCCTAGGAAACAGGATTCTTTCAAGACACATTCTCAGCACTGCACTTCCTCTATTTTCCGTTCTTTTTGTTGCGCACATCCGGGCTATTGCACCTGAAACCGTACATGAGGCTAGTTTTTATATTCCCAGATATTTTCAAATCAGCCTGAGTTTCATTCCAGTCATTCTATTCGGTTTTGAAGAACGCAAACATCTGTTCATATCATTTACGCTCAATGTACTTACTCTTCTCTTCTATAACGAGATAATGGCAGCGATGGGAGCCGGGCTGGGTGCTGCAGAGCCAATCATAAAAGACCCATTTTTCGTCAGTTTATCCTCGGTTCTTGGGCTAACGATTGTGAGTGCCGGATACCTCTTCCTGAACAAGATGAACAGCGAATATGAGCTTCAGATTGAAGGACTTTTGTATAAAACTGAAACACAGAATCGTAGCATGCAGGATGCGATTAACTATGCAAAGAACATTCAGCAAGTTGTACTCCCGAAGGATAATGTGCTGGCAAAATTGCAGGAACGCTTGTTTGTAATGTATCGCCCTCTTCATACGGTATCTGGAGATTTCTATATAGTGGAAGAATCGGTCAATCATATTGTATTCTCAGTAATCGACTGCACGGGTCATGGAGTTCCTGGTGCTTTTATGAGCATTCTGGCCAGCTCAGTACTTCAGCGATCTATTGCACTTGTGGGATATAAAAATCCGGAAGTGATTATGAACAATGCCAACCGTCTTTTCCATGAAGACCTGAGTCGTAGCGGAAATCCAGACATTCAGGATGGAATGGACATGGTGATGTGCAGCTTCGACAAACGGACTAATGAACTCCGCTTGGCTGGGGCCAACCTATCAGTCTACGTGGTTACAGAAGCTGGTGTGGCTGAATATCGAACGGACAAAGGAGGCATCAGTATGGGTAACCCAACCCGAAACTTCAACCCTACAATTGTCAAATTGGAACGAGGAAATCATGTTTACATCAGTTCCGATGGATATTACGATCAATTCGGTGGCAATCGCGACAAACGCATTGGCAAAAGGAGCTACCGAGAGAAACTTGAGGCCATTTCAAAATTACCTATCAAGGACCAGCAGGAGCACATGGTTTCATTCTTTGATACCTGGAAAGGAGATTCCTTTCAGGTGGATGATGTTTGTATGATTGGATTCCGCTGCTGAGATACTAGGTTTGTATCAAAACCATAGAACACCTGTCAGATTAGAAAAATGGAGTCCTTTCGAAGAAAATACAACCTATTTCGAACCTTCAGAACGAGAGTTTATGATAAACTACCGCGTAGTAAATATGGTAGAATTCGTGGAGCAATTAAAAGCTGATGGCGTAACCATTTGTGATACGATTGAAGAATTTGAATACGGCAAATTCGTTCACATTCTCGACCCAGAAGGAAACAAAATTGAGCTTTGGGAACCAGTAAATGAGAGTTTTACAAAAAAGCATCCCGAAGGCACAACCACCAAGTAGGTTTAACCTGAGTTCGATTATTACATCTGAGCAATTAGCTCCTTCATTATCAACGTCATTTTTGGTTCTGCTTTGGCAGCTACGTTAATGACATCTTCGTGCGTCACTTTCACAATTTTACCTGGTACGCCAAGGTCGGTGATAATGGAAACTGCAAAGCATCTCATTCCGCCATGTCGTCCAGCAATTACTTCGGGCACTGTTGACATTCCAACCGTATCGGCACCAACATTTCTCACATACATATACTCAGCAGGGGTTTCGAGGCAAGGGCCACTCAATCCAGCATAAATTCCTTCTTGAACTTTAATTCCATGAGAAGCTGCGATTTTCTTTGCTCTCGCGATGAGTTCCTTATCGTAAGCATCGCTCATATCAGGAAAACGAGGCCCCAATTCTGGATAATTCTTTCCCATTAATGGATTTGTTGGGAATAGATTGATGTGATCGTTCAAAATCATCAAATCCCCAATCTCATAATCA
>JBDNJH010000039.1:0-9215 GCA_041687875.1 Flavobacteriales bacterium
GACATGAATATTCTCAATCCGAAGATTAATTCACGAGGAGATGGCGATGGGATTTTCCGAATGGAATTTCCGTTGATGCAATGGGGTTTCGCTTGGTTTTATAAATGGTTTGGAAGTGAACTGATCATTGCTCGAATTCTCACATTCCTCATCTCACTATTCAGCGTATTGGGTTTTTATCGTCTGCTGCGCGAGTACAAGCAATCCGAACTCATCAGTGCCATTGGAGCTTGGTGCTTTGCGTGGTCGCCTGTGCTCTTCTATTACTCAGTGAACCCGTTGCCTGATAATCTTGCCTTGTGCTTCGCGATTTGGGGTTTTGCTTTTCTTAAGCGACATCAGACGTATTCTGCCGTTCGCTCGCTGATTTTGTTCGCGATTTTCCTTTCGCTGGCTACAGCGGTAAAACTTCCATTCATTCTTTTTGGGGCGGGCTACATTCCGCTTTTCATCGAACGATTGAAAACTGGAAAAATCAGCGGTTCAATTACTCAAAGTTTGTTGCTGGGATTGATACTACTACCAGCGGCTGCATGGTATCTGTGGGTCATTCCGCAATGGACCAATGCGGCTTTGATTGGTGGAGCTGGTGCTGAACAATCATTCGATTATCAATCGGCATTGAATACAATTTGGGGAACATTTCACTCACTTCTTCCCGAGCTTTTTCTCAACTACGGTTCTGTTCTTTTCTTCCTTTTAGGAATTGGCTTCTTCTTTCGGAAAAAAGATAAAATCAGCTCGTTCAAAGTTGAATTGTCAATGCTTTTCTTCATCAGTCTGTACTATTTGTATGAAGTAAATATGATTGGAATGGCGCATGATTATTATCTGTTTCCTTTCCTGCCTTTTATGTTTTTGGTTGTGACTGCTGGGGCGAAAATAGTGATTGAACACCCTATGAATTGGCTACGATATGTTGGAGTTTTCGCGCTTACCATCCTACCCTTGACCGCTTATCTCCGAGCCGAAGGAAGGTGGACTACAATGGGGAACGAAGCGGCCATTCTTGAGCACAAATCTGAACTTAGAAACCTGATTCCTGATGAAGCACTAGTTGTGGTTGGGAATGATCCATCCACACATATTTTCCTGTATCACATCCACAAAAAGGGGTGGACTTTTGAGCAGGATTGGCTGACTTCAGTTGAGTTGAAAGATTATATTGATAAAGGTGCCAAATTCCTTTATTCCAACACGGATTACGTGAATCAGAATGAAGGCATCCATCAATTCTTAGGCGAACCAATCTTTAATCAAGATGGAATTCGGGTTTATCCGTTGAAGGATTCTTTGTAAAAATTTCCAAGCCACAGAAACACACAGAAGGCACAGAGGTCTTCACCGATTTTCATTTGAGACCCTTCGTCCCTCAGGGAAACAGACCAGATAAATCCAACTAAACCGTTTGTTTCGCTGACGAAGGAAGCGTCTCTAGCCAAACATTCAAAGAGACCCTTCGTACCTCAGGGTGACAGACCGATGGATTAACGATTCTTGATGTATTTCATCGTTTTGCCAAGAAACTGAGCTTCATCGCCCAATAGTTCTTCAATTCTTAGCAATTGATTGTACTTAGCGATACGGTCAGAACGCGATGCAGAACCCGTTTTGATTTGACCTGTTCCCAATGCAACGGCAAGATCAGCAATGGTCACATCTTCTGTTTCTCCAGAGCGGTGGCTCATGACAGATGTGTAGCGATTAGCCGTGGCCATTTTAACCGTATTGATAGTTTCGGTCAGCGAGCCTATCTGATTGACTTTTACCAGTATAGAGTTTGCTATTCCTTCTTCAATTCCACGACCGAGACGCTCCACGTTGGTCACAAAAAGGTCGTCACCAACCAGTTGAACCTTGTCGCCAAGGGTGTCGGTTAGTTGCTTCCACCCTGCCCAATCGTTCTCATCCAAACCATCTTCAATGGAGACGATTGGGTACTTGGCCGCCCAGTCTTTCCAAAGCGAAACCATGTCTGAACTACTCAATTTATCGCCTGATGATTTGTGCAAATGATACACACCTTCATCTTTCAAATAGAATTCAGAAGTGGCGGCATCCATGGCCAAGAAAATATCTTCTCCAGGTCGGTAGCCAGCATTTTCGATTGCTTTTAGAATGACTTCCACGGCCTCATCATTCGACTTAAGATTGGGAGCAAAACCACCTTCATCACCAACGTTTGTAGAATAGCCTTTGTCGTGTAGAACTTTCTTCAAGTGATGGAATACCTCCACCCCCATTCGCAACGAATCTGAGAACCTTTCCGCCCCAGCAGGCATGATCATGAACTCTTGAAAATCGATGCTGTTATCGGCATGAGAACCACCATTGATAATGTTCATCATTGGAATTGGAAGCAGATTGGAATTCACCCCACCAACGTATCTGAACAGCGGTTGTCCTGCCTCCTGTGCTCCCGCTTTGGCAACTGCCATGGAAACACCTAGAATAGCATTCGCTCCCAGATTTCCCTTGTTGGCTGTGCCGTCCAATTCCAACATGACTTTGTCAATCAAGTGCTGATCAAAAACGTGCATTCCAATGATGGCATCGGCAATTGGGCCATTCACATTCTCAACAGCCTTAAGCACGCCTTTGCCTAAATACCTTGATTTATCTCCATCGCGAAGTTCAACAGCTTCGTGCTCGCCTGTAGATGCTCCCGAAGGAACAGCAGCGCGACCAACAATTCCATTTTCAGTAGTAACATCCACCTCAACGGTCGGGTTTCCACGTGAATCAAGTATTTGTCTGGCGACTATGTCGGTTATGTATGTCATTTTATTTTGGATTGACGAATGACGATTTTAGATTGACGATTTACGAATAACTAATAACCTTTAACCAATAACTATTAACCAAATCAAGCATGAACCATCTTTAGGCTTTCCACAAACTGGTCGAAGAGATAGCGGCTATCGTTCGGACCAGGAGATGATTCGGGGTGATACTGTACGCTGAAAACAGGACGGCCTTTGAGGCGAAGTCCAGCAACGGTTTGGTCGTTCAAATGAACATGTGTAATCTCAACGGCATCGTTCTTCTCGCAATCTTCACGTTTCACCACAAAACCATGGTTCTGAGATGTTACCTCGCACTTACCTGTGAGCAAATTCTTAATCGGATGATTGATGCCGCGATGGCCGTTGTGCATCTTGTAGGTCGAAATTCCTTGGCTGATGGCCATAACCTGATGTCCTAAACAAATTCCAAAAACGGGAATGCCTGAGTCAATCATTTTGGTAACGGTTTCACTCACATTTGGCATAACGGCTGGATCGCCAGGACCGTTTGAAATCATAAATCCATCAGGATTCCATTCATTGATTTGCTCGAATGGCGTATCCATCGGGAATACTTTCAGGTAGCATCCTCTGTCGGCAAGACACCTTAGAATGTTCTTTTTCACACCAATATCTAGTACAGCTACTCTGAGATTTGCATTCTCATCACCAAAAAAGAACGGCTCTTTGGTGCTGACCTTTGATGAAAGCTCCAAACCTTCCATGGAAGGAACAAGTGCTAGTTTTTTCTTCAACACCTCCACATCCAACTCATCGGAAGAGATGATGGCATTCATAGCACCGCTGTCGCGGATATGTTGCACAATGGCGCGGGTATCAACATCAGAAATGCCCACAACTGCGTTCTTTTCAAAGTATTCTTGAATGCCTCCGTTGGCACTTGGGCGACTGTAATTAGGCGAGAAGTATTTGCAGACAAGTCCGCTAATCTTCATCGAATCGGACTCAACCTCATCATCTTTCACACCATAATTTCCAATATGCACGTGGGCTGTGACCAAGATTTGACCGAAGTAAGACGGGTCGGTAAAGATCTCCTGATACCCCGTCATGCCTGTGTTGAAGCAGATCTCGCCTGTGGCTGTTCCAATTTTCCCAGCGGCCTTTCCTCTAAAAACTGTTCCGTCTTGTAGAAGTAGTATGGCGTCAGGTCTGTTTTGGTATTTCATCTAAAATCGGGTTTGGGCAAAAATACACAGCCCATCCCGAACGAAAGGCACGATTGCTATGGTTTTTTCCACAGGATTTTAACGGTTCTGGTATGACACCGTGAAGCACAGCCATCCCGATTTGAAATTGTGGATAAAAATCCGTACACTTTGGACATGAAATTCCACTCAGCTACCATCCTACTCTTATTGTATGCACAACTTGCTTGGGGACAGATTAAGATTCTACATTACTCGGAAACATCGGGATACGATCATAATACCCGCACAGAATCTCTGTCTATGTTCGAGGCCATGGGAACCACGCATGGTTTTTTGGTTGATAATGATGAGACGGGCGATGTGTTCAATTCGCTTTCCAATTTGCAACAGTACGATGCCGTCATCTTCAGTAACACTTCGGGCGATGCTATTCTGGATGCATCTCAATGGGCCAATTTTGAAGCATATATTACCAACGGTGGGTCGTATTTAGGTATTCATGCCGCCACGGACACCTACCGACATAGCACGGCCAATGGCAACAACACGGGCACGTGGGACTTTTATGCTGAATTGGTGGGCGCAAGCGTGCAAGAAAGTCCGAACCACGTGAACGGCACGCCACAATACAGCATGTCACACATTGGTTTGCACGCCTCGTTAGAAAACCTGCCTAATCCGTGGGTAAAGAACGAGGAGTACTACTATTGGGAGAACGGCTATTTTGGCAACGACAATACGGCCGTGTTGCAGGTGGAAGAAACAGTGGGCCCTAACAGCATGGTAAACAGCTATGATGCTGCGCGGCCTATGTCTTGGTACCGCACGTTATCTGGCGGAGGTAACATGTTCTACACCGCTCTCGGACATTCAGCCTCTAATTATGGTTCTGACCCAGATTTCATCAACCATATAGAAGACGCATTGCTTTGGGTGCTCGGTCTTCCTGTGGGGATTGATTCGCCAATGGCAGAACCCGCTCATTTCATCCTTTCACATACCAACGGAATGGTAACTGTTGATTACGCCTCGCTTCCTGCAAACCTCGAAATGCACCTTTACAATGCGCTGGGGCAACAACTACGGTCTGCACCTATCAGCGCTAGCATTCCCACCCACGATTTGCCTGCGGGTTGGTATGTGGTGAGGATGGTGGTTGATGGGGAACGGTTTGCGGAGCGGATTGTAATTCCTTCATCAAAATAAAATACTATGGACTGTAAGTCTATAGGTTTGGTTGACGACTAAAAGTCGCCCTGTCTCCTCCGCAATAAGAAACAGGCAGCACGAAAAACGGAAGCAACTTTCAACCATATTGAAATGGAAAATTTTTAAAAGCTGAAAGTCCATAGTTTTAACTCTTTCTGAGACCAATAAACTAAAGAAAACCCTGCATGCGGAAGGGTTTTCTTACAATCATATTAAGCTCGTTTAATCAATACCAAGACGCAAGCAATCAGTCTTTCAGCAGGTACGTTTATTGTATCACATACTTTTTTAATCCGTTAGTAGCGTTTCAGCAGTAACGGTTTGGTATCTTCCTGTAATAGAACCACCACGAGTAGTTTGCTCGGTTAAGGCAGGTGCGTATCGCAAATTCAAAAACAGTTGTACCATTCCTGAATCAATTTGGCTTAATCGAACTGAATCCAGCGTGATGACAGTAGCACCAACCGTATCAACGATAAAGTTTCTAGTGTCGGTGTTACCAACACCATCAATGGTCAGCGTTACACTTTCGCTCGAATCCAATGCCGAGCCATTCCACATGAAATAGGTTACTGAATCTGCAAAATGCAGATTATCGATGGTACTTGGTAGGGCAATATCTCTAATGTCAATTGTATTTGTGAACGAGTTACCATCCAAATCAACCCAATTGAAGGTAGCCGTTGGTTTAAATCCGATAAATTCATTTTGGTAAAAGCCATTGTCGTTATCCCAATCCATTTCGGCTCCGTCAACCATTATAGTGCTTGGGTCTGATAACATAAGTTTTGTACCGTTGCTACTACTAAACTTAAATGTGGCCATTGCATAGGTGATGTTCTCTGTTTGATTGTAGAACAATTCGTACTGCGTAAAGATTTTATCCTGATCGATATTCTTGGAAACTTCTTTTTTACATCCCGCTAAGGCCAATGCCGTAACCAAAAGAATTACACACAATTGCTTCACCTTGTTTAATTTATTCCGTTTGTTTAGCGGAGATTTAACTTACAACGCAAAGTTGTCATTTTTTTACCGAGTAGACCTAGCAGTTTAATAACCTTGCCTTTTGTTCAACCAAAGTGTAATTTCCTATACATTCTTTAATAATTAAACCACTAGATATTCCATTCAGCGATTTGAAAGACTACTTTCGGCAGCCGTTTACATCAAACGCATCAAAACATCTTAGATGAAAAAAATTTACTTACCAATTTCAGTGCTTTTTATCTGTTGCATTGCAGCAAGTACAAGTATGGCGCAAATTTCATTTACCAATCAGGTTTCCAACCTCACCGACCCAACACATTTTAGTGGTGTTGCCGTAACTATTAACGATGTGAACAACGATGGGTTGGATGATATCGTTATTCTAGATAACGCAAGGGATTTGAACATTGAGTTTCAAAAGTTAGATGGAGTTTGGACATCATTATCTGCTGGCGAAATGGATAATGGAGATGCATGGGGTATGGCGGTTGGAGATGCCACAAACAACGGACACTCTGACGTGTTTTCTGGTCTTTTTGGAGGACGACCAGATTACGCAAAGGCAAGTGTTAATGGCGCTTCTTACTCCATTAGCGAATTACCTACTTACGGTCTTGCAACCCAATGTGTGAATTTGGCAGACATGGATGCAGATGGCGACATAGACTTCTTTTCGTGTGGAGATACCGGACCAAGCGGTATTTGGGAAAATGATGGCAGCGGAAATTTCTCGTATTCTGGCGACAATATCATACCTATGACACCCACCGATAATCCTGGTTGGGGAGCATGGGATGGATCTGGAAACTATGGTTCCACCTTCACCGATTACGACCTTGATGGCGATCTCGATTTTTACATTACCCATTGCCGTCAGTCGGTCAATAATCCTAGTGATCCAAGAAGGATTAACCAGATGTTTATTAATGATGGAAACGGAAACTATGCGGAAGATTTTACGAACGTGAATCAACTTCGAATTGGGTCTCAATCGTGGACAACTGACTTTCAGGATTTTGATAATGACGGTGATTTTGATGCTTTTATGACCAATCATGATGTGAATAACATGTTGCTTGAAAATGTGAATGGAGTGTTTACGGACATTTATGATGGAAGTGGGCTAGACGATGCCGTGAGTACACCGATTCAAGGATTGATGAGAGACTTTGACAACGACATGTATGTTGACGTGATTATTACTGGTTCAGGCAGTACAACCTACGCCTACTACAAGAACAATGGCGACAAGACTTTTACCAGAATGCCCGGAGTGCTTGGTGGAAATGGACTATACAGCCTTGCGGTTGGCGATTTGAACCACGATGGATTCCAAGACATCTACGGAAGCTATGCCACAATTTACACCAATCCTTCTACCACACCAGATGCCGTTTGGATAAATGATGGAAACGCTAACAATTGGTTGGCTGTTGATCTTGAAGGAACTATTTCAAATAGAAGTGCCATTGGTGCAGTGGTAAGAATGTACGGTCCTTGGGGAATACAAGTGCGCGAAGTACGCTCTGGCGAAAGCTATGGCATCTGCAATTCACTCATTTCATACTTTGGATTGGCTCAGAACACCGAGATAGATAGCGTTGTTGTTGATTGGCCATCTTCAGGAATCCATCAAGTTGTCCAAAACCCTGCACCAAACCAGTTTCTTACAATTATCGAGAACCAATGCGTTGCTCCACAAGCGTTCATCACGTCAAACGGGCCAACTGTTCTCTGCCAAGGCCAGAGTTTAGACTTGATGGCAACTACTGGAAATGGATACACCTACGAGTGGTCTACAGGTGCTCAAACGCAGCAAATCAGCACAAACTCAACCGGAACCTTTATGGTTCGTATTACCGACACCAACGGAGGTGCTGGATGTTCCTCTGTTTCTGCAGCCGTTGTTGTAGAAGTTTCTCCAGATCAGACTCCAGAGATAACCGTATCAGGTGATTTGACTTTCTGCCAAGGCGGTAGCGTAATGCTTACCTCTTCTTCTGCAACTGCTTATTTGTGGTCTAACGGTTTGGGTACTGGCCAAACCGCTGAAGTAACCGAAGATGGTTCGTATTCGGTAACAATTACTGGCGCATGTGCTGATTTCACTTCAACTACCATTGTGGTTGACGTACTTGAAGCTCCAGCACCAATAGCCTCTGACGTACAGATTCCTGCCTCTGCACCGGTTAATCTTTCTGCAACAGGGCAAGGCGCAGAATTCAATTGGTATGATGCTGCACAAGGAGTTACACCAATCGGAACAGGCGCAAACTTTACAACGCCAACGGTAAGTGTTAGCCCTACTTCCTTTTGGGTTGAAGAGGTCAGTTTGTACGGAGGTGGAATCGGATATGGTGGCAAGACCGATTGGACAACAGCTGGCGGTACTTATCACAACTCAACCGGATTCTATTTAATTTTTGATGTTTTGGAGAATATGGCGTTGAAATCTGTAAAGGTTTATGCCGAGACCGCTGGAGACAGAACCGTTTATATTGAAGATGAAAATGGTACCGATTTCTTTACTGAAACATTCACCATTGCCGCAGGAGTATCACGAATTAATTTCACTAATTGGGATTTGACCCCAGGCATTGGTTATCGCTTTAGAGTGCTGGAAAACAATCACGGTCTTTGGAGAGACGACAATGGCGCAGAGATGAATTTCCCGTATGATGTGGATGGCCTTGCTACCATTATAGGCGCAAGCACAGGTAATCCAACATTCTACTATTATTTCTACGATTGGGAAGTGGAAGCAGATGCTATAGAATGCACCAGCGAAAGAACGGAAGTCGTTGTTACAATAGGAACAGTAGGAGTGGAAGAAGGAGAACTTTCAGATGTGGATGTTTACCCGAATCCTACAAACGCTATTGTGAACGTAAGCATTCCTACCAGTATTAAAGGAACGATTGAACTTAGAATGATGGATGTGGCCGGTAATCTTGTCTTTACAAGTTCGGTTGCAGCCGGAACCAATCGGTTAGATGTTTCAACCCTTGCAAAAGGGGTTTACCTCCTTAACATGACAACTTCATCTGGCATATTTACC
>JBDNJH010000040.1:0-32954 GCA_041687875.1 Flavobacteriales bacterium
ACAAGCGGCTTGTGCTTTCACGAACAGGTATTTGTCGTCCGTGGTCTTTGAACCTGGCGCTCCAGCATCAGCACTGATTACGTTTCCGTACTTATCGATGGTCACGTCAACCACTACCACACCTTTGTCCTTGGTGCTCAGACCGATTTTCGGGAATTTAATCATGGTGCGGCCTTCCATTACATATTCGACTTGATCGAAACCGTTTTTGAATTCTCTTCTGTTGCTGGCGGCAGGTTGCGAAGTCTTTTCTCCTTCATCAAAGAAATGAATGGTGCGAACATCCGAAACAGCGATGTCTACCGGTTTTCCGTTGGTGAGCATCATCATGGTTGGGCCCGAAAGTGACTTCAATTCACCCTTTTTCTGCGAACCATCTTTCATGATGATGGTGTGCTGCGCGAGGGCGGAAGAAACAGAGAGAGAAGAGATAAAGAGGCTAAGAAGTGTGATACGTGACATGGCGTTAGTTTTTTCGAAGGTATGGCGAAGATTGTGCCACTAACAGAAGCGGATAATTGAGTATTGAACAGAATGGTTTTGATAAATGAACTCTGTGTTCTCCGTGCCTTTTTCTTTGCATCGTGATCTTGCCGCAAGTTTTTTTGAACGCATCTTTTTTTAGTGAAAATGTCTCTTAGTTTTGGTTCTAAATCTCTGTTGAGATAATTAAAGTCTTCGGCCATTTACAATCCCATAATATATGAACCATGGCAGCCACGTTCAATCAACGCTTCGGATTATGATTCCAAAAATCATTATCTGAAAGCTAGGACGGTTCGGTTCGAAGGTATCTTAGACGAACAACTTAGCTTAACCGCCCTTAGTGTTGTCGATGACGATGAGCTCGAAAAGTACCTGGAAGACTTAGATTATTTAGGAGACCGTGGACTTCTGAAGCGGGTCGGGTGTTGGCTCTCCTTTCTCAACGAACCATGTTTTTACAGTAGAGAAACGTACTCTCATCTGGTTTATTCAGTCCTTATTGCTGCCAAGGAAAACGGGCTTTTTAGAAAGCAAACCAGCCATGAGTTTCAAATTAGTTTGGACTTATTAGGTCGTATTCTCAAGAGAAAACCAAAGTTGAACTTGAGGAAACTGCGGTCGGCAGAATACTTGTTATCTGCGTGTTTAGTATTTAGCAAGTACCCCGGAATGGCGATCGGTTCTATCAACGAATCTATCGACCATATTGATGAATATGGTTCAAGCGAATCGCTGAGTGATTTCTTCGCGCACCTATTTGTTAAGTATGAGAACCCGGAGTACCTGACAAACCATTTACCACAGCTTGCACTTAGTGAAATTGAGTTGTTGATGTTTGTTTTGCAGGGAAATAACATTCGAAAATTTCATTCACTTCCAATGCCCATGTCGCGCAAAGAGTCTTGGGTGCTTCAAAATGAATTTCCAACAACTCTTAAGTTTGAGGAAGACATACTCCTGCGAGAAATTGTTTGTTCCAAACTGCTGATTGGTGCCAAAGGAGGGGAAAGAGTGCTTGAGGAATTTGTGGAGAGCTGCAAACGATTCCAATTCAATTTGCAAACTTTCATCAAAGACCTGCCGTTTTGGAAACAGGCTTTCCATCTGTGCTGCAAAATAGAATGGGACGAAGTGGCCATGAACATGACTGATTTTCTGGACCACATCGATTACAGACGCTACGTTGATGAGAATGATTTCTCGCTGAAGGGAAGAATTGCCCTATCGTTGGAACAAGAACTTAATGACTGGAACAACCGTCAGGAATATGAGGAACTATTGAAACTTCTTCATCTTAGCTGGAATGGACAGGGAATGAAGCCGAGAGTCTTTGAGCTTCATGGAAATGAATACCAATTTGGAGAGATAAAAAACGGCCACGAGCTTCAGCAAGAATCCCTAAACCTGAAGCACTGTGCCCTGAGCTATATTCAGCATTGCGCTGATGGACATACCTCCGTTTGGAGCCTGAAACGAAAGGAAGATGCGCAATTCCGATCATACATTACTGTGGAAATAACTGCAAAAGGGAGTGTAACGCAGGCAAGAGGTCTCTGTAATCGCGAATTAACCCCAGAAGAGGAAGTTCTTCTTCAACTGGTCTTAGACAAGTATGATGCTCCTGATGAGGATGGTTGTGATCGGGTGAATTTGGATGAGGTTGCCGGTTATTAGGAAGCTCAGAAAAAATTATTTTGGTCTAATTAAATAAGGTGGGAAAAATCAAGTTAAAAGTACTCGAGCAACGTGACGCGGAATTTATATGCAGCGAGAGAACAAGCAGTTTATGTCTAATTTCCGCGATGCGTTTGTGATGGCAATCAATGTCAGGTTTACGCTGGACTCGCGAAACCGTAGAGGATTGGATGAACTTGAAAATGACTTCTATAAACACACTTTATAATAAGCAGCATCGATTATTGTATTCATAACAAACATGGTCAATGATAAGACAATATAGAGCGAGCAGCTTATCTAAACAGGTGTTTGAAAGTGTTTCCAAACTGCGAAAGCAAAAGGATTGCAAGTTCAAGATTATTGGCCTCTTGGAGTCTCTCTCAACATTTGATACTCTTAGTGAAATCCTCCTCGAAACCCCTGACGAGATTCCTCCATTGTTAGCGGTGGCTAATAATCTCATTACCAGAGGCAATCCTACAATAGCCAGCGAAAAGGTCAATGCGAGTTTGTCTTCTTTTTTAACTGGATTCAGCGAATTGGACTTTTATTACGCACTACATCTCGTTGATACGAGACCAAGTATCTTAAAGCTATATGACGAAGACTTAGGGAGCAGGTTTGAGGAGGTCTTTCTAAATGATATCATACCAGAGGATAAGAGGTTCTTGGTTCAGTTCTTTCAGCATCAAAGACCAAAAAAAACGTTAGTCAACAATTCTCATGACAATGGTAAAGTGGACTTTTCCTTTGAGTCTCCTTACTACAAGGAAGTCACAAGAACCACCATCTACCAAAGGCCGAAGCAATTAAAACAGCGAAGCGTTAGCGTGATAGAAGTAGACGGTAAACGATATCACGACACCCGCATCGATGATATTCGAGATTATGAAACTGCAACTTTCGGACATACTACGAATCGCATTACGGAGGACAACTCTTATGAGGATACCGAAGGTTTAATACGGAACCTACTAAATACCGAGTATTTCAAGGTTATTGAAACACTATATTCAAAGGGTTTTCCAGAATTAAAAAGGCTTCAGGCTGCGGTGCTTATCCCAGTTTCAGTTTCAAGAATTCAAAAGATGATCAATCAATATTTGATTGTGAACTACAATGATTTCAGAGCTACGAACAAGAAAAAGATCAAGATTGCCATTGTCGAACGCGATGTGCCGTGCGGGGGACTTGCAGTTGCTGATTTGAATGAACTTTATTCAACTCTTCGAGGATTAGAAGGAACGCAAACTTTTATTCCTGAGATTGAAGGATTTATTTTCTCGGATAGGAGTTTTTTCAATGAAGACGATTCGTTTGAAAGCCACGGATACAACACAGATAAAATTGATTCGAAGGATTTCGATTTAGTAATTGACGTTGCAACTCTTTGGAGGACTGGCATTTTCAAAGCGGACAAGGATTTTGCTGGCAAAGACAATTCGATTATCATTCGCAGTTCTCATTATACTCAGGATGATTGTATCGATAACATTTATTGTGCGGATTCTATTCAGTATCGACACTTGACCATTGAGAAAGGCAACGACCAACACATTGAAATTCCTGAAGTATTGCCTTTTGCCGAATATTTTCTTCGGAATATTTTTCAAAAGTCGAAGTTCAGGCCAGGACAGCTTCCAATTCTTAACAGGGCTTTACAGGGCAAAACCGTCATTGGCCTGCTGCCAACTGGAGGAGGTAAATCATTGACCTATCAGCTTGCTGCCTTATTGCAACCTGGGCTCACAATTATAATTGACCCCATTAAATCACTGATGGTCGACCAGTATGAAGGTCTATTAAATAACGGAATTGATAAATGCGATTTTATCAATTCCGTATTGAGCAGAGAAGAAAAGGAGTTTGTTCAGAACAAGATTGTCCCAAATGGAAAAGCTCAGTTTCTATTTTGTTCACCTGAGAGATTGGTGATTCAAGAATTCAGAGATGCGCTGAATAAAACCAAACAAAATGGTTACTACTTCTCCTACTGTGTGATAGATGAAGCGCATTGCGTGTCTGAGTGGGGTCATGATTTTAGAACACCATACCTGAATTTAGGAGAAAACGCTATTTCCAATTGTAAAACTGCAAATGGAAATGATGTTCCGATTTTCGGTCTGACGGCAACGGCATCGTTTGATGTTTTAGCAGACATTGAGCGGGAGCTAAAAATCAGTAACGATGATGGTAAAGCTGTAATACGTTATGAAAACACTGTCCGAGATGAAATAAACTATCAGATTCATCCTATTAAATTGGACGGTCAAGTCGATGAGACTGTCGGAGATAAAAAGCAGCAACGAACCGCTTCCTGTATCAATGGATTGAATCTGGCTAACAAAGGCTTGCTGGTTTACAATAGGGCTGAGGTCTATAAAGATATTTTGTCTAAGACCTATGATGAGTATCTCCCTGAATCTGAAAAGGGTAGGATTCAGAAGGTCGACTTTATCGAAACCGAAACCCAAAGGATCTTAATAGGAGATAATGAATTGCCGCCTCAAAAAATGAAAGACGGAAAATTCAATTATGGTGCAATTGTATTCTGTCCTCACAAGACAGGCAAACTTGGCGTTCATCCGTATGTGGATTTTTTAAAAGCGAATTGCCAAGAGGAAGAGGTCGTTTTTTTTGTTGGAAGCAGTGGCACGGCTAACTTTCAAAACCAGGATCAACTCGCCTTCGAAAACCTGAGAAAATTTAAAGAAGATGAGGCGTCCGTTATGGTAGCCACCAAGGCGTTCGGAATGGGAATAGACAAGCCCAATGTTCGGATTACGGTGCACTCAAATATGTCGTCATCCATAGAGTCTTTTGTTCAAGAAAGTGGAAGAGCAGGCAGAGACGGGAAAACCTCCTTATCTGTCATTCTTTACAATCAAACTGGAAATGATCGCGGTGTGTTAGAGAAGTTCCATAGAAACTCGTTCAAAGGAGCAGATAAGGAAAGGAGTATAATCTGGGAATTGAGGAACGAAATTTACTACCCAAGTTTAACGAATCTTCAAGCACTATCTAACTTCCTAAGCGATGAGTTCAATATTGAATTGAATTTGGAACTTGGGAATATTACTGCAAATGGCAACGATTGGACTGCTCATTTGTATGTAAAAGACGTCAACCAGAATAATTTGGGCAGTGTCAACATCGAAAATAAAACCACTCATTATTTCGAAAGTCCCGAATTAGCGTCTCAATACTTACGGGTCATCGAGGGATTTATTCCCAGATTTCAGGAATTGTCGAAGGATCAAGTACGCGAGTTCTTGCAAAATAAAACGGTAAATACTGATAATCCTTTAGGCATCGAAGAATTGCTCAAGAATAATGAATTCGACCTAAATGAACCCGTAGTTATCCCGTTCAGAAATCGCTTTCTAAGCAAGGGATCCAGACAAGGTAGTTACGTCATTGATGATGAATATGCGCTCAATAATCACTTCTATCACCTCAAGGAAAATCAGCGGATTCAGGAATTGATTAATCGTGGATTTCTTAGTGAAGAATCATTGATGTCCGGTCTTAGAAATGCAATTGATAAAGACAAAACGTTTGAAGATTTCATAAACGGATTGCCTATAAAGGATCAAGAGATAAAGAAAGTCTTAATTGGTTCGGAGAGGCTGAAGGTGAGATATTATATTCCCAGAAACGAAGAAGACACAGCCAAAGCAATCTATAGATTGATTAGTGTAGGGGTAATCCGCACTTATACTATTGAGTACCAGCAGAAGGTATTTAAGATTTACTTGAACAAGTTGCCCGAAGGTGGGTATTTTAAAAAGTATGAGGAGTTGGTTGCTCGTTATATTTCTAAAGTTGAGGCGGAAAAGCTCCGAAAAGAATGTGAAGAGGATTTTAGCAGAAATAAAGAAGGTGAAAATGCAACTGAGATCAGCGTCTGTCTGAGTCATTTGACTGACTTTGTGTACGATAAGATTGCCAGCAAACGCAAAAGAGCAATTGACGATATGGATGGGTTGTGTAGAGAGACAGTTCTTATCACCAATCCTATAGAGCAATCTGAAAAAATCAAAGATCGGATATATTATTACTTCAATGCCAAATACGCTCGAGCGGGAAATGTTGCTATTAATAAAGAAGGTAAGGAGGTCAACGCAGACATGAACCAAGATATTAATTTCAGCGATGCCAATCCGATTCAAGATATTATCTGGAAATACATTGAAGAGATAGTCGATTATGATGATGGCGGTCAGATCATCAACAATATGAAACATTTGAGGGGAGCTTCAATGAGCATGTTGAGAGGTTTTCTGGGAAAGACACCACAATTCAATATTTTAAAAGCATATTCTCTTTATTTTCTATCTGACCATACTGATAATCCTGAAGAATATGATATCGAGGCAATATCGGAACTAAAACAGGGAGTCAAAGATTGGGAAGAGCTGCAGCCTGATGATTTTGATTTCGAATCCTTTTTCAACCGTTTCAAGAAAAACTTGGAACGCCACATTGGAGAACTTTCTGATGATCTGTTCGGTGATGTTGATGACGAATATTATGCAGCTAAAAACCTGAATTGGTTAACCAAATTCAACGATAAATTTCTAAAAGATTATACTCATGCCGACAGAACAAGTAGTTGAGAAACTAAAAGCGCTTCAAGAACAACTTGATACTATTTCTTCAGCTGTCATTCACATAGATGAGGCAGCGCAAGTTGCCAGTAATGCCTCAAATATTGCGAGTGGTGTAGCAGAATTGGTCCAGGAGTTGAAAAGCCTTGAATTGGAACATTTGAACGAATTGAGAGCCTTCCACGCGGAAAAGGTTGTTGAGTTGGAGCAATCGCTTCTGAAGTTACTTACATCTTTAGAAGAAAGAGGTGAGGATTTAGCTCAGATAATATCCGAAACAAGGCAATTAGAAACTGCAATTGGAAATTATTTCACCGAAATAAGGAGTATTAATTTTCCAGAACGGCTAGATAAGATTGATAACCAAATATCCGCTATAAACATTGGTATTGGTAATCTGCAAACAGGACAACAGCAATCTCAGGACAAAGCCGAAAGGTATTTCGATCAGACAGTTAAGGAGCTAAACCAAGCAAAGGACAACTTAAAAACGGATCTGGTTGCCCACATTACATTAAATATAAATGAGCTCATTTCTCAACTGCAACAGCAAAATTCATTGCTTAAAAAAGAACTCAATATCAACAGAATAATTAGCGGTATTGGGGTGTTGGCTGTTTTCATTTTAGGTGTCTATGTCTTAATAAAATTATGACTTAACACCTCAGAAACTAAATTGAGCTACTGCGCAATGATGTTTTCCCCTTTTCAACTTTCCCCATGAAAATGCTCAAAAACCACCTTCGCTTTGGCTTTACCAACCGCTTCGGCCAATTCTTCCTCCGTGGCTTCTTTCACCTTTTTTACGGAACGGAATTTCAATAGCAACTGCTCCGAAGTCTTGAAACTAATGCCTTTGATGTCGGTTAGTTCTGACTTGACCGTTGCTTTGGCCCGCTTGTTTCGGTGGTGCGTAATGCCAAAACGGTGCGCCTCGTTTCGCGCATACTGAATAATCTTGAGGGACTCGGAGCGCTTATCGATATAAAGAGGAACCGAATCGCCTGGGAAATAGATTTCTTCCAGCTTTTTGGCAATGCCGATGATGGTCATCTTGCCGCGTAGTCCGAGTTTGTCGAGGCTTTTAACCGCGCTGCTCAACTGGCCTTTTCCGCCATCAACAACGATGAGTTGTGGCAGCGGAATGTCTTCATCCACCATGCGTTTGTAACGTCTATAGACCACTTCTTCCATGGAGGCGAAATCGTCAGGGCCTTCCACGGTTTTGATGTTGTAGTGGCGGTAATCGCTCTTATACGGCTTGCCATTTCTAAAACAAACCATGGCCGCCACAGGATACGCGCCCTGAATGTTGGAGTTGTCGAAACATTCGATGTGGCGCGGCTGCTCGGTCATGCGCAGGTCTTTTTGCATCTGCTCCATGATGCGCGTTACGTTTCGCTCGGGGTCGAGGATTTCGGTCTGCTTGTCTTTGTCGCGCTTGAAAGTGAGCGCGTTGCGTTCTGAAAGTTTGAGCAACGTACTGCGGTCGCCACGCTGCGGAACGGTAATCTTTACGCCAGGGATTTCCAGTTCCAACTCGAAGGGAAGAATGTATTCCTTGGCATCGGATGCAAAGCGTTGAGAAAGCTCGATGACCGCCATTTGCAGCAGTTCTTCATCGCTTTCGTCCAGTTTCTTTTTCAGTTCGATGGTGTGTGCTTGCACGATGGCGCCTTCAATCACCTTCATGTAATTGACGTAGGCCGATTTCACATCCGAAACGATGGAGAACACATCGGCATCAGAAACCACGGGGCTCACCACGGCCGATTTGCTCGTGAACTTTTCGAGAATCGTGAGTTTCTCTTTGATGAGCTGCGCCTCCTCAAACTCCAGTTTCTCCGCAAATTCGCTCATCAATGCGTGAAGATGTTCGCGCACTTCGCGGATGTTTCCTTTGATGATTTTTCGGATGTTTTGAATGGCGAGCTCGTAATCCGCTTCGGTCTGTTTGCCCACGCACGGCCCTTTGCAATTGCCAATATGGTATTCTAAACACACCTTGAATTTATCGGCCTGAATGTTCTCTTGTGTCAAGTTGAGGTTGCAGGTCCGCAAGGGATAAAGCTGGCGAATGAGCTCTAGAAGCGTGTGCATCATCTTCACATTGGCGTACGGCCCGAAGTACTGCGATCCGTCTTTCACTACTCTCCGTGTTGGAAAAATACGTGGATACGCTTCCTTCTTAATACATATCCACGGGAAGGTTTTATCATCCTTTAGCAGCACATTATACTTCGGTTGATATTCTTTGATGAGGTTGTTTTCCAGCAGCAGCGCGTCCAATTCCGTAGCAACCACAATGAATTTGATGTCGCGTATTTGCCGCACAAGAATGGCAGTTTTGCGGCTGTCGTACTTGTCTTTGGTGAAGTAGGAAGAGACACGCTTCTTCAGGCTTTTGGCCTTTCCAACGTAAATCAGTTTCTCATCCTTATCGAAATACTGATACACTCCCGGGTTGTCGGGAATAATTTTGATAAGGGTTTGAATATGCTCGGGGGCTTGTGTGATGCTCACGTTGCAAATATAACTTGAGCCAATGCGTACATTTGGCTAAACTTTTAATTCTAATCATGAAAAAACTATTACTTCTTTTTGTTGTAGGAGCAGTTGCTTCTGCAAATGCGCAAGTGGTCATTGACGAAGCAGATTTCCCACAGGTTGGAGAGTCGTTTAACTTCGGAACTGACCTTGACGTATCTGATCTTACTTCTCTTAGCTTAGGAACGACTGGTGCAGGACAAACATTCGATTTCTCTATGCTTCAAACAGATTCGCTTTTTGAAGTTGGATTCTATGATCCAAGTACTGTATTGGGAGGAGGTGATTTTCCAACGGCAGAAATGGCGGTTGATCAATCGGGAGCTTTCGGTTTTGTACAGGTAAACTCTGGTACTGTTGATGTCATTGGACTAGGCGGAGACCTTGGCCCTCAATTGGGAAGTCCAGTTCCGTTAGAGCTTTCCATTCCTGCAATCAACCCTTGGACGATTTTCACATTCCCTTCAATGCTGAACACGACATTTACCGATACAGCCGTTTTCGATCAAAGTGTCTTGGCTACTGGACTTCTTCCTGCTCAAATTGGTCTTGTATGGAGTCCTGCCCCTGATTCTGTTCGGATAAAGCGAACGGTTTACATAGCATCTGTAATGGATGGAGAGGGAGTTTTGACCAACCCTTTAGGACAAACGCATGACGTGTTGCGAATGAATGTGGTGGAAACAAACGTGGATACACTTTGGGGATGGACTGCTTCTGGCGGATGGGCGCTTCCTCCAGCAATTGTTCAAGGGTTTGTTGGACTTCCTGGTACTGCAACTGTTTACCGTATGCGTTATCTGAGTGATCAGTTAGGATATTACGTAGTAGATATGACCACAGACCAAGCTGGCACTCCGCTTTCTGCCACGTTCATTTCTGATCAATCGCAATGTTGTACAGGTGTTGAGGAAATCGTTGCTGCTGGACAAAACGTGCTCTTTCCAAACCCAACAAACGGAAATATTCGCGTGAGAACAGGCGGTGATATCTACCAACTGAACATCATGGACATGAGTGGTAAACTGCTTCAATCAGAACAATTGACCATTGATGGACAAACAGTTGAATTGAACGGATTGGCAAACGGGCTTTACATTTATCAAATGCTTGATGAAGCAGGAAAAATGGCTCATACAGGTCGTTTTAGTGTGATTAAATAAAGAGTTTGTTTTCACGCGGAACTTGTCCCGTTATTTCGGGAGACGCGGAGAAATAATAAAAGGGCTGTCAACTTAACGTTGACAGCCTTTTTTAATTACTAGAATAATAAGACCCTTCCTTCGTCAGGGTGACAGGCGGGGGGAAACGGAAAGGTGCTTTTAAGAAGAATCCCTTATCTCAGTTGTCTTCCTGACGAAGGAACTCGCAGACACATCTGCTTTGAGGTTATCTGAAAAGCATTTTACAGACAACCACTTTTTATTTTCTCTGCGAGACTAAACAAACCTCGAATCCGTTTCCATCACGTGTCCGCAATTGGAGCATGTTCTCAGTTCTTCTGAACCGTAGAACTCTTTAAAACGAGATAGAAAGTCTGTCTCAATATTGGTAAGCGGGAAATAGGTTTCGTGTAATTTGTGGTTGCACTTATCGCAGAACCAAAGCAACCCGTCCTGCATATCAGTTCCTTTGCGCACCGCTTCAATCACCAACCCGATAGAGCCTTCACTTCTTCCCGGAGAATGAGGTGTTTTGGCTGGGAGCAGGAACATTTCGCCCGCCTTTATCGGCACATCTACTGCTTTTCCGTCTTCTTGAATACGCACGTTGATGTCGCCTTCCAATTGGTAGAATAATTCTTCCGTTTCGTTGTAGTGATAATCCTTACGGGCATTGGGGCCACCCACAATCATCACAATAAAATCGCCTGCTTCTACATAGAGATTCTTGTTGCCGACAGGCGGCTTTAAGAGGTCGCGATTATCATCTATCCACTTTTGGAGATTGAAGGGTTTTCTGATGGGCATGGTCTTGCTTTTGTTCCGATTAAAGTAAGT
Source organism: Flavobacteriales bacterium (assembly GCA_041687875.1). Lineage (GTDB taxonomy): Bacteria > Bacteroidota > Bacteroidia > UBA10329 > UBA10329 > UBA10329. Next base: position 11,321 of record JBDNJH010000040.1, read on the forward strand.
AAATTCAAGTAGTTTTGACCAAAGCCCGAATATGAAGATTGATTTAAAAGGAAAGAGAGCATTGGTGTGCGGAAGCACCGCTGGAATTGGAAAAGCCACAGCATTGCAGTTGGCAAAAGCTGGCGCTTCGGTTACGCTATTAGCACGAAATGAAGAAAAGCTGAAGTCTGTTCTTGCTGAATTGGATTCATCCGAAGGTCAAATTCATGGTTATTTGGTCGCAGATTTTAGCAAGCCAGAAGCCCTGAAAATTGTGGTGGAAAACCACATGAAATCAGCCAAACCCTATCACATTCTATTGAATAACACAGGCGGACCCGCTGGTGGAAAAGCAATTGATGCTGAGTTGAACGAATTTGAAGCCGCTTTCCGTTCGCATTTGATGTGTAATCACATTCTGGTGCAAGCGCTTGTTGATGGAATGAAGGCCGAAAAATATGGCCGTATTATCAATATCATTTCCACTTCGGTGAAGATTCCGTTGAATGGATTGGGCGTTTCAAACACCATTCGTGGCGCGGTTGCCAGTTGGAGTAAAACCTTGGCGAATGAATTGGGCGAATTCGGAATCACCGTAAATAATGTGTTGCCAGGCGCAACGGAGACTGAACGCCTTTCGAGCATTATCACCAATAAATCTGCAAAAACGGGAATGTCTGAAGCGGATGTTTCTGCCCACATGAAGGCGGAAGTTCCTGCTGGTCGGTTTGCACAACCTTGGGAAGTGGCAGCAGCAGCTACATTCTTGGCTTCTCCTCTTGCGGGTTACATCAACGGAATCAATGTTCCTGTTGATGGAGGGAGGACGGGGTGTCTTTGACATAGTTGATAAAGTGATCGGTTTAAAAAGTTGATTAGTTACGGGACCCGCCAACTTCGTCAACTCTATAAACTTCATCAACTCTATAAACTAACTCACTCCTTAGCCAGCAGCTTAAACCCCTTCCCGTGCACGTTAACCAATTCAACTTCTGGATCGAGTGAAAGATATTTGCGGAGTCTAGCAATGTAAACGTCCATGCTACGTGAGTTGAAGTAGTTGTCATCGCCCCAGATCTTATTGAGCGCGTAGTTGCGGTCAAGCACATCATAGCGGTTTTCGCAAAGCATGTGCAGCAGGTCGGATTCTTTGGTTGTGAGGCGTTTTTCCTCGCCATTGATCTGTAGCACCTGACGGTCATAATCGAACATGAAGTTGCCTACAGTGAGAACGGCTTTCTTCTTGGCCGTTGCTGTTTCGGGGAGCGTTCTGCGCAGTACGGCTTGCATCCGCATCAGCAGTTCGTCCATACTGAACGGCTTGGTGATGTAATCATCCGCGCCCACGCCAAATCCTTTCATCTTGTCATCCTTCATGCTTTTGGCCGTGAGGAAAATAATCGGAATGTGTTTGTCTGTCTGACGGATTTCCTCCGCCAACGTAAAACCATCTTTCACGGGCATCATCACATCCAGAATGGCGATGTCATAACCACCCTTCGCGAACTCATCATATCCCTTCTTTCCGTTATCAGCCAGCGTGGTTTTGTAGCCTTTTGCGTTGAGATATTCACGAAGTAGCATTCCCAGGTTCGGGTCGTCTTCGGTCAGTAATACGTTTATCTTTTCTGCGCTCATGATTGGTTGTATTTATGGGGAATGAGTATTTCAAATCGACTGCCTTTGTTCGGCTCACTTTTCACTTTTATCCAGCCGTTGTGCTTGTCAACGATGGCTTTTACGTAGCTCAGGCCGAGGCCAAAACCTTTCACGTTGTGTACGTTTCCTGTCGGAACGCGGTAGAGTTTATCGAATATCTTCTTCTGATTCTCCTTTGAAATCCCGATTCCGTTGTCTTCCACAAACACCACAATTCCTTGTGCTTCGTTGCGCGTTCCAACCTTTATCACAGGGATTTTTTCGGTGTATTTCAGGGCGTTATCCACCAGGTTGAACACAACGTTTGTTAGATGAACCTTGTCGGCCTCAACCAACGTGTTGGTAGCCTGCAGATCGGTAATGAACGAGCCACCTCTGCGCTCCAATTGAATATTCATGTTCTGAAGCACCTGGTCCACCACCTCATTCATGTTGATGTCAACAATCGTCAGTTTCAGTTCGCCCTTGTCCATTACGGCCGTTCGGAGCACATTTTCCACCACCATCGCCAATCGCTTGTTCTCGTCAGCAATAATGTTGATGTAGTTGTCCACAATTCCTTCCCGCATTTTGATGTCGGGATCGCTGAGTGCCTGACAGGCCAACGAAATGGTACTGATTGGAGTCTTCAGCTCATGCGTCATATTATTGATGAAATCGTTCTTGATTTCCGATACTTTTTTCTGTCGGATAATGGTGGAAACCGTGAACGAGAACGAGAAAATGATGACCAGAATGAACATGGCTGAAATGGTCAAAAGCAACCACATCGTGCGCAGCAGATACTTATTCTGATTTGGGAAAAAGATGCTCAAGAATTTCGGCTGACTGAACACATTTCCGGGCGTGAGATTCACCTTGTGCTCAGAAGCCAGAATACCGTCCATGTTATTGGCCTCGCCTTCCAAGAAAAACGCATTCATGAACGGGTCGAAAATACCATAGGCGTACTCTGCCCCAATTCCCTTATCCTTCAATTGTTGTTGCAGCAGCGAATCCAGCGCAACCGTGTCAATTTCATCCGACTGACCGTACAAATCCACATTCACAATCTCCTCAAAAATCTCGTTCACCATGTCGGCACGTTTCTCCAACCATTGCAGGTTCATATTCTGCGCCTGTTTCATCGAATCCATGTACCAAACCACATCATCCTGCGATTCAGGTAGAACGGGCTTCCTGATTGGGCCATAATTGGGTGATTCAAAATGCTTTTCGCGACTGCGTTTCACATACGTTCCGCTCGAATCAACTAGAAACTCCTCATAAACACTGATTTGGAACCGTGCTTCCCGATTACCCGATAGCACATGCGCTACATTCTGGTTCGGAGTGAAATAGACATCATTGTTCTGATTCTTGCGAAGCGCGTTGAGGTCGTGTGCGTTCCCTTCTTTCGTGTGTTGCAGAAACATGAGGCTATCCTGCGTTCTGTGGATGGCATGGTTGATTGAATCCATTTGGAACACCAACCGATTACGCTTGTCATGCAAATCCATTTTCAGGGCAAGCCGTTCTGAGGTCTTCAGCTTTTCGTATTGATAAACCACATTCCCTAGTGCCTCATTTACCGTGGAATGGAACTTCTGCTGGCGCAACATCACCGCATTGTTTATCCAATACACCTGAATCCCGATTAGCCCAACAAGGGCCACGGTCATAAGTATCACGGTAGCTTTTATCGTATTCTGTCCCAACACATCAAAGGTACGTGCCGAGAAGGGCGCATATTATTCCCTTAACACATTTTAACGCTGACCATCATCATTTCTACAGCGGTCTGCAATGCGTAAATTCGGTGCTTCAAACGAATAATTCATGCCAATTTATCATCAGTTAGGGAAAGTGCCGCACAAGCGACACACCGTTTTTAAGAATGAAAAGGGAGAACATCAGTACGAGCAATTGTTCGGCACTGTGGGTTTTGATGGTATGTCGAGTTTGCTCTATCACGTACATCGGCCAACGCAGGTAAAAAGCATCAAAGAACCATATTCTGTAAAGCCGAAAATTGCTTTGGAGCATAACATGCACTCACTTCGTTTACATGGTTTCAAGACTACGCCAGAGGATGATTATTTGGATAGCCGTAAGGCGATTTTGACCAATTCTGATGTGACAATTGTATTGGCCGCTCCGCGAAAAAGTCTCACTGAATATTTCTATAAGAATGCTGATTGCGATGAGATGATTTTCATCCATAAAGGATCTGGAACGCTACGTACGTTGGTCGGAAATTTGAAATTCGCCTATGGAGATTATCTGCTCATTCCCCGTGGAATAATCTATCAGATTGAGTTTAATACTGAGGATAATCGACTGTTTATTGTAGAGAGCCACCATCCGATGTACACGCCAAAGCGCTATAGAAATTGGTTTGGACAGTTACTGGAGAATAGTCCATTCTGCGAGCGGGACATCCGCAGACCATCCGACCTTGAAACACACGATGAAAAAGGTGAGTTTCTGATGAAGGTGAAAAAGCAGGGAATGATGCACGAGCTGGTTTATGCCACACATCCGTTTGATGTGGTTGGTTGGGATGGTTACAACTATCCTTACGCTTTCAGCATTCATGATTTTGAACCTATAACAGGCCGTGTTCATCAACCACCACCTGTTCATCAGACCTTTGAAACAGGTGCTTTTGTGGTATGCTCATTCTGCCCACGGTTGTACGATTATCACCCAGATTCAATCCCTGCACCCTACAATCACAGCAATATTGATAGTGATGAAGTTTTGTATTACGTTGATGGCGATTTCATGAGCCGAAACGATGTCGGGCCAGGCCATATTTCGGTGCACCCTGCAGGAATTCCGCACGGTCCGCACCCAGGAGCAATGGAGCGCAGTATTGGTAAAAAAGAGACGGATGAACTGGCGGTGATGGTGGATACTTTCAAACCATTGATGGTGACCGAAGAGGCCATGAAGATTGACGATGGCAAATATTGGAACAGTTGGGTGGAAGATTAATTTGATGATGAAATGATTTGATAATTAGTAGATGGCTTCATCAAACCCGTATTATCAGATTCAAAACAAGATTATTTCAAGTTCAAAAACGGCTTAAACATCATCAAATAAACCCATTATCAAATTGAGTAAAGAGTTGGTAATAGACGAAGAATTCAAAGGCATTGATTTCGCAACGCGACCTCCCAAAAGAGCGGAGTTTGAGAATTGTCAGTTCCGTAATTGTTCGTTCTCAAACGTGGATTTGACCTACACATCCTTTACCGAATGTGAATTTGAGGCCTGCGACCTGAGCTCAGCAAAGATCAGAAATACAGCCTTCAAGGATGTCGTTTTTCGGGATTGCAAACTCCTAGGAGTGAAGTTTGAGAACTGCAATACGTTCCTGCTTCAATTTTATTTTGAGGGATGTCGGATTGATTACGCCACGTTTTATAAGCTAAAATTGCCAAAGACAACCTTCAAAAAATGTTCGTTGAAAGAGGCCGATTTTTCAAACGCGGATATTTCTGGGTCAGATTTTTCTAATTGCGACCTTAGCGGAGCAGTATTTGAAAACACGAACATTGAAAAAGTAGATTTCAGAACTGCGGAGAATTTTGCCATCCACCTCGAAAACAACAAGGTCAGAAAAGCCCGTTTTTCGCAGGATGGATTGAAGGGGTTGTTGTCCAAGTATGATTTGATAATTGATTGATAAATCGAAAAAAATGAGTGACGCAATAAAAAATGTAGAATACGGACTGGAGAAGATTTTTGAAGGAGCACAAGATTTCCTTCCGCTTCTCGGAACCGATCACGTGGAGTTTTATGTAGGAAACGCCAAGCAGGCCGCCCACTTCTACAAAACCGCTTTCGGTTTTCAAAGTCTGGCCTATGCCGGATTGGAAACAGGTGTGAAAGACCGCACTTCGTACGTGCTTAAGCAGGATAAGATTCGATTGGTTCTCACCACCGCTTTGAACAGCCAATCTCCCATTGGCGAGCACGTGAAAAAGCATGGAGATGGTGTGAAAATCGTTGCACTTTGGGTGGATGATGCTCGAAAATCGTGGGAAGAAACAACATCTCGCGGAGCAAAAAGCTACCTAGAGCCAACCGTGGAGAAGGATGAAAATGGCGAGATTGTGAAGGCTGGGATTTACACGTATGGAGAAACAGTCCATCTTTTTGTTGAGCGCAAAAACTACAAGGGCACGTTCCTTCCGGGCTATCGCGAGTGGAAATCGGATTACAATCCTGCACCAACAGGGTTGAAATTCATCGATCACATGGTGGGAAATGTTGGTTGGGGCGAGATGAACACATGGGTGAAATGGTACGAGGATGTGATGGGATTTGTCAACTTCCTTTCGTTTGATGATAAGCAAATTCATACCGAATATTCTGCCTTGATGAGCAAGGTGATGAGCAACGGGAATGGCCGAATCAAATTCCCAATTAATGAGCCTGCTAAAGCGGCAAAACGCTCTCAGATTGAGGAGTATTTGGATTTCTACGAAGGTTCAGGTGTACAACACATCGCGGTAGCAAGTGATGATATTTTAAAAACAGTTGGTGATCTCCGCAGTAGAGGAATTGAATTCCTTTCTACACCACCGCAATCGTATTATGATGCAATCCCAGAAAGACTCGGCAAGCACATGAAAATGATGAAGGAAGACATCAACGAAATAGCCAAACTTGGAATTATGGTTGATGCGGATGAAGAAGGATATCTGCTTCAGATTTTCACCAAACCTGTTGAAGACCGCCCAACGCTGTTCTTCGAAATCATTCAGAGAATGGGCGCGCGCGGCTTCGGAGCGGGCAATTTCAAAGCGCTTTTTGAGAGCATTGAAAGAGAGCAAGAAGCGAGAGGAACACTTTGATAGTGAATTAGTTGATAAGAAAATGAGTTGATTACTTGGGCGTGGAAAAGTATTCCGCGCCCTTTTTCATTTAGTATGATAGTGTGTCCTTCAACTTGAATCGTTTAGTGAACATTCCCAGACCCATCTGGATTTTTACGGCCATTTGGTTCGTATGCGGTTGCCTACAGGCCGCTCTGATGGACTTGCATCCAGATGAGGCTTACTATTGGCAAATGAGCCAGTTCATGGATTGGGGCTATTTCCACCAGCCGCCCATGATCGCGGTTTTCATCAACATCGGTTACTCCCTTTTTCACTCAGAAATGGGTGTTCGATTGATGACCGTGCTGGCAAGTTCCGCTGGCGTTCTCATGCTTTTCAAGCTGTCAGAAACCAAGGACTACCAAACCTTTCTGCTCGTTTTTCTTGGGCTCATTCTGACCCATGCAGGGGTTTTTATGGCTGTGCCTGATTCTCCGCTTATCTTTTTCACACTCGTTTTTTTAGTACTTCTCAAAGCATATCTAAAGAAAGATTCGATGGTGCTTGCGCTTGCCTTGGGAGTGGTGGCCGCTGCGCTGATGTACAGTAAATACCACGCGATTGTTCTGTTCGGTTCGGTGATTATCGCGATGCCGAAATTGCTTCTTCGCAAGACGTTTTGGCTTACGGCCGTTGTTGGGATAGCCTTGTTCATTCCACACATACTGTGGCAATTCAATCATGACCTCGTTTCGTTCAAATTCCATTGGGTTGTCCGTGAAAAGAAGGTCTGGGACATCATGGTTCTGCTGGATTATTTGGCCGGACAGTTTATCATGCTCGGCCCTGTTGGTTTGATTCTGGTTGTTGCTCTGTTCAAACATAAAGAACGCGCCCGATTCGACCGTATTCTGATCGCCATCATCATCGGTTTCTTCGGTTTTTTCTTCGTGATGGCACTGCGCGGAAAAGTGGAAGCAAATTGGACGGCATCTGCTTTTTTGCCGCTCATCATTCTTGGCTCGCGAGTAATTGCTGATGATGAGAAACTTCTAAAAGTGCTGAAGCCTACGGCAATTACTTGTACAGCAATATTGATTGTTGCCAGAATCTATGTCGCTTCGCCTTGGGCCGGAGATGGAATTAAACTCAACTTTCCGCTAAAAGGCTGGAAGGATTGGGCACTTGCTGTCAAGCAAAAGGCCGATGGCAAGCCTGTTTTTTTTTCAGGAACCTACCAATTCGCATCTCAATATTCATTCTATAGTGGAGAACAAGGCTATCATATCAGCCCACTTAACTATAACGGAAACCAGTTTGAACTATGGGATATGGATAGCGAAGTTGAAGGGAAAACGATTGCCCTGATCTTGGGGTCAAGTGAAGATTCTACCAAGGCAATCGAGGTCGATGGATTTAAAACGATGTATGCCTTTGAAGTGGATAATTATCATTCCTATCGCCATCTCAGATTTGAGTTTGACAAGAATGAATTTGAGGCTGATGGTGGCTCAGTTCTAAACTTAGAAGGGTCTTTAGTTAACCGAATGCCAACTGCCATCAATGTTGATTCACTTTTGACTGATCGACCCTTAAAAATGTTCTTTTACTTCGATGGACAACAAACCGCGGCTAAGGAAATTGATTGCAATGGCTGCCAAGGAGAACTTGAATCAGGCCGATCGAAACCAGTATCTTTCAGCGTGAAAGTTCCAGCAAAATCAGGCAAATATTTTATCCGTTTTGGGCTCAATTTTGCACTCGGAATGCCTGAGCAAAACTCCGATTTTATCAAACTCAATGTGGTAAACGAGTAGAGATGACTTTAACCGACCTTATCAAGCTTATCCGAGTTCATCAATGGGTTAAAAACCTGTTCATATTTCTCCCTGCATTCTTTGGTCAGGCGTTGAACGAAGATTCAATTATTCCGCTTTTCCTCGGCTTCATCTGCTTCTCGCTTGCGGCATCTGCCGTCTACATTTTCAATGACATTGTTGATGCTCCTGCCGACCGATTACACAAGGAGAAAAAAGAACGCCCAATAGCGGCAGGAAAAATCAAGGTTGGCACAGCTTACGGTTTGGCAGCGGTTCTTTTGATAGCTTCATTGACTGGAGCCTATTTTATTGATCAACTATTTTTTGCAGCCTGTGTTTTCTATCTCGTTCAGAACTTTTTCTACACGCTGTGGCTGAAGAAATTCGCTCTAATTGACATTACAATTATCTCTTTCGGATTCTTGATCCGTCTTTTTGCTGGAGGTGTGATTGCGGATGTCCCCATTTCGAGTTGGATGTATATCATGGCATTTTTGTTGGCCATGTTGCTGGCTCTTGGCAAGCGTAGAGACGACTTATTAATCTTGAAAAACGAAGGAAAACAAGTGCGAAAAGCCGTTGAGGGTTACAACATGGAATTCGTAAACGTGGTTTCGGTTATGTTGAGCGCGGTGACCGTGGTCGCCTATATCATGTACACGCTTTCGGCTGAAGTAATTGAGCGGGTTGGAAGTCCATATGTGTATGTCACATCGCTGTTCGTTTTCCTTGGTGTGCTGCGTTATCTGCAACTCGCATTGGTTTACGAAAACACGGGAAGCCCAACGCTCATTCTTCTCAAGGACAATCCAACGCGGTTGGTCGTTCTGGCGTGGCTACTCACTTTTGGCTATTTGCTTTACGCTTGATAATGGCGAAAACCAACATTTCCGGGTGGGGAAATTTCCCAAGAACGAAGGCAGAAGTCGAAAGACCAGATTCTGAGAACGAGGTCAGAAGTCTCCAACAATCGGTTGGTACTCACATTCCGCGAGGAGCTGGCCGAAGTTATGGCGATTCAGCTCTGAGTTCCACTATTCTTGAATCAGCAAAGCTGAATGAAACGCTGGATTTCGATTCGGAGAACGGCATTTTCACCTGCCGATCAGGTAAAATGCTGAACATGATTTTGGACGAAATTGTGCCAAAAGGATTTTTTCTCCCCGTAACGCCAGGAACCAAATTCATAACTGTTGGAGGAGCAATTGCTGCTGACATCCACGGAAAGAATCATCATGTGGATGGATGTTTTTCGCAACACGTACTGTGGTTCAATCTGATGACTGCTGATGGTTCTATCAGAAAGTGCAGCCGAACCGAAAACACGGAACTTTTCTGGGCCACCTGTGGTGGAATGGGACTGACTGGTTTCATTCTCGAAGCCTCATTCCAACTCAAAGGAATAGAGACATCCAAAATCATTAACCGAACTATCAAGTGTTCGAACCTGGATGAGGTGATCAGTAAGCTCCTTGAACACGAAAGCTACACCTATTCGGTTGCATGGATCGACTGCGCCATTTCTGGGGAAAACCTAGGACGTTCGCTGCTCTATTTGGGCGAACACGCTACCAAAGTGGAGGTTGCGGATGATGACCTCACAACTTACAAAACGCCAAGCCCGCTCTTCGGACTTCCTTTCAATCTCCCAAATTGGACGTTGAACAGATGGACGGTGAAGGCTTTCAATGCCTTGTATTACGGCAAGGTCCTTCAGAAGGATGGTACGGCCATTGTCGGTTTCGGACCTTATTTCTATCCCTTGGATATTGCCGATAACTGGAACCGATTGTATGGTTCAAACGGCTTTGCGCAATATCAATTTGTGATTCCAATGGACGGAGCGCACGAAGGAATGAACCGCATCATGCAGGAGATTGTGAAGTCTGGCGAAAGTTCTTTTCTGGCTGTTCTGAAGTTATTCGGAGAGCAGAACGAAGGCTGGCTTTCGTTCCCTAAGCGCGGCCTTCAATTGGCCTTGGACTTTCCAATAAATGAGAAATCGCTTGTGTTGATGAACCGATTGGATGACATGGTGATGAAGATGAACGGACGTTCTTATTTGGCAAAGGATTCCCGAATGAAACGGGCATTCTTTGAGGCCAGTTATCCCAAACTTGCGCAGTTCAAACAACTGCTTTCAGAAATAGACCCGAATGTCAAATTCCGTTCTTTGCAGTCGGATAGGCTGGGAATTACACCAAACTGACGGACATTTTTTAGCCACAGAAACACAGCATGCACAGAGGATTTCACAGAAAAACATCTCTCCTTTATTCTGTATTTCTATGGCTAAAGTAAGCTTACTTGCAACTGTAGGTATCTATAGTCTTAATCCACATTCAAAGCATGATCTCTAAGAAAATACTTATCCTCGGGGCCAACAGCGACATGGCAAAGGCAATTGCCAACGAGTTCAAGTCTGATGGTTTTGAATTGATGTTGGCTGTTCGTCAACCTCAACATGAATCTGAATTGGCGTTTGATGCGGTCGATTTTGCCTCGCACGAAGCCTTCGTGAAAAACCTAAAGGCCATTCCAGATGTGGTTGTGACCGCTTTTGGAGTGCTGATTGAAGGAGAAGAATCATTCAATTCACCGAAGGAATCATTGGAAAGCACCTTGGTCAATTATTCAGGCGTTGTTTCCATTCTTGGTCATTTGAGTAAGGTCATGGCCGAACGTGGTTCTGGCACCATCATCGGAATTTCTTCTGTTGCCGGTGAGCGCGGAAGAGGTTCCAATTACGTTTACGGAAGTGCCAAAGCAGGAGTGACTGCATATTTGGATGGGCTTCGGAATTACTTAGCGGATAAGGGCGTTCACGTGATGACCGTGAAGCCTGGTTATGTTGAGACTAAAATGAAGGCGCATAAGCCGACACCCATCATCGTTACCGCTTCGCCAGAACAAGTAGCTAAAGCCATTATTCGCGGTTACAAAAACAACACGAATACTGTTTACGTGCTTTGGATGTGGCGTTGGATTATGCTCATCATACGTACTATTCCTGAGTTCATTTTTAAGAAAATGAGTCTGTAATGAGCGAAACGAAAACACTAGCGCTTTTTGATTTTGACGGAACCATTTCCAGCAAAGACAGCTTTGTGGCGTTTATGAGATTCACGCATGGAACACCCGTTTTCGCGTACCGAATGGCAATAGGTTTCCTGACGTTTGCTGGTTGGAAACTGGGTTTGGTTAAAAGCCATTATACCAAGGTTAAAGCACTTCGCTCGTTCTATAGAGGTTGGACGGAAGCCAAGATGGCAGATGCTCGGAATCGATTCACAGCTGAGATTATCCCAACAATTCTATTCCCCAAAGCGATTGAAAAACTCAGTTGGCATAAGGAGCAAGGCCATCGCATTATTGTGGTAACGGCTAGTTGCGATGCTTGGTTGGGCGATTGGGCAAAACAAATGGACTTGGAAATCCTCTGCACCGAAATGGAATTGCAAAAGGGGGTTTACACGGGCGAACTTTCCAAACCGAATTGCCGAGGAAAGGAAAAAGTGAACCGCATTCAACAGCACGTTGAACTGGAAAACTATTCAGAAATCTATGCCTATGGCAACGATCATGGCGACAATCAGATGTTGGCCATGGCCACACATCCTCACTTTAGGGAGTTTGAGGGCTGACATAGCTAAAAAGCTGTTGCCCCTTCTTGCTGATGAAATCGATTTGAACACTGTCTTTCGCGAAGCTTGAAAGCACAAATCCAGCTTCGGCAACGCCAAACAAATTGTAGGGGTTGTTCTCAATGCTACTTTGGGGAGTTGAACCTCCACCAGATGTAACGTAGAGTGTTTTTGCTTCCGTTTTGATGAGTTCTAATGAATGGTTGTGTCCGCACAAATAAATGTCAACACCATATTCATCGAAAAGGGGAACAAACTTCTGAATTAACTCTTCGGTTTCACCGTGGCGTCCGTCCGCAGCATATACCGGATGATGTCCGTAAACAACTGTCCAATCTGGATTTCCTGACCCGAGCACGGAGTCGAGCCAGAGAAGTTGAAGACCAGTATATGAGTTGGGGTCATCGTTATCGGAACCAACAAAAGGCGTTGTGTCAACCACAATGAAATGAACCCATACCGAATCTTTTTCCACCCAATAATCGTGGTACGTGGCTGGTAAATTCCATCGATTACTTTGCAGAGAATAGTCAATCTGCGCTTGTGTATTCCCACGGGCATCATGGTTTCCTAAAGACGGATACCAAGGAATTGGACGGAGACATTCGCCTGTGAAAATGTTCTCAAAAGAGACGTTCCATTGAGCATCGTTAACACCACTGACGCCATTTTCATAAAAGTTATCTCCTGTGGTAAGAACCGCATTGATAGGAAAGCGACAGGCCAGTTCATTCATGATGTAAGCATTGGCCTTAAGGTTTACATTCATGTTTCTACCCCAATCACCAATAACGATTGTCTTGATTCCTGATTCTGGAACCGCAAATTCTTCTAATTCATACGGGTACGGATCAACACTACATGCAGACGCACTCAGTAAGGCGAGGAGGAGCAGTCTGCCTTTCATCAGAACATTTTCTTCGGCTTCCCAGCCACAAAATCCTTCAAATAATACGGCTCGAAATAGGCCACATCTTCAAACTGTTTTTGGGCAAATTTGGCTTCCGCCAGAGCAATCATTCCGCTTGCACTTGGCAAAAATTCATCCAAGAAAATAGCATTAGCATGGTTGATGATTTCTTTGCATTTGGCAGCTCCATCTCCGAAGAAGGCAACCTTTCCTTTTTCGAGTTCTGAAGTAAAACTCTGCTTATCAATAATCTCTGCTGAAACAGGTTGAAGTATTTTTAGTGATGCATCGAAAAGCTGTGTGTAAACTTCCATTCTCCGTGCGTCAATCATCGGGCAGAGCAATGAAACATCAGCTAATTCTTCCTTGAAATTAATGTTGGCCCAATTGGTCATGGATTCCAACGAACCTACAGAAAGCAACGGAATTCCTAGTCCATAGCACAATCCTTTGGCGGCAGATACACCGATGCGTAAACCTGTGTATGAACCGGGGCCTTTTGATACACAAACAGCCTCTAAACCGGACGGTTTCAGGCCAGCCTCTTTGATGACTTCATCAATGTAAACCACCAACTTTTCCGAATGAGAGTACGCTTGGTCGTGGCTTTCCTTCAGCCCAATTGTTTCTCCGTTAACCGAAACAGCAACGGAGCAGGTAAGCGTAGAACTTTCTATGTGTAAGATTGTGGGCATTAAATATTCTTGGTCGGGCGCAGTCAAAATCTTGCGTGAGCGCAGTAGAAGTTTTGGTTGAGCGAAGTCGAAACCTACAAGCCATCAACCCTTCGACCGCGCTCAGGGAAGTGCCGATGTCACAACAATTATTCTTTTTCCTCTGCGCTGTAAAGCGCGTCTTTGGTTACAACTTCAACATCATCACCGGGATTAAGCTTCTTTGAAATGGCGCGATATGGTGCAGTAACAACCTTGTCGCCCGCTTTAGCTCCAGAAAGCAGTTCGATGAATTCGTTATCCTGAATACCCGTTTTCACCACTTTGGCCACGACTTTTCCGTCTTCTACAACGAAAATCGTCTCAATTGCATCCTCCACGATTTCAGTTTTGTCAACGGTTTCTTCATCCGACTCCTCATCTTCAGATTTCGAGCTTTTTTTCTTGCTTTTTTCCTCTGATTCTCCATCGCTCAGGCCTTCAAGTTCTTTTTTGGTGCGAGTAGTAACCGCTTGAATAGGAATCGTCAACACATCTTTTACGAGTCGTGTGCGGATATCCACCGTGGCACTCATCCCTGGTCGGAAGGGCGATTGATCGGGCTGCTTTTCGTTTACCAAACCTGTGTATGAGCTACGTAGAATCCGAACTTTCACCTCAAAGTTGGTAATCTGGTCTGTTCCCATGCCTGACGACATGGCCGAGTTGGCAATATTGGTCACGATTCCTTTGAACGTCTTGCCCAAGTAGGCATCAACCTCAATATCGCAGGTATCGTTGTAGCCAACGCGGATGATGTCGTTCTCGTTCACCTCAACCGTAACTTCCATTCCATTGAGGTCGGCAATGGTCATGATTTCAGAACCTTGCATCTGCGTGGTTCCTACAACACGTTCTCCTTTCTCAAAATTTAGTTTAGAAATGGTGCCATTTACAGGAGAATAGATGGAGGTTCTGGTAAGGCTTTTCTGTCCTTCCTTCAATCCTGCCTCAGCGCTCTTTACGCTGTAACGACTTGCTTCCACACTTTGCCGTGAAGCTTCTACATCGCTTTTTGCCACTTCAAATTCACTTAATGCGGCATCATATTCCGATTGCGCCACAACCTTATCCGCGTACAGTTTCTTTATGCGTTCAAAATTGGCAGTAGAGTTGGTGAGCCGTGATTGAGATTGCGATAATCTCGATTGCGCATTTGCCACATTAGCTTTGCTTGTGTTCAATGCTGCCTCCAATCGTTCCACGTTTGATTGCTGAATGTCTGGATCAATCCTAACGAGCAATTGACCTTCCTTCACCTTGTCGCCTTCTTTCACAGGCAGTTCCATAATCTCTCCAGAAACGTCTGGGCTGATGATGACTTCCGACTCCGATTGAATCTTTCCGCTTGCAGAAACGGTCTCAATAATGTTGCGCTTGGTTACTTCTTCAACGGCCACTTTGGTGGCTGGAACCCCGCCAACTAGACCTTTCTTTTTAGCTACCACAACTGCCACAAGCAGCACCACAACAACGGCTACAAGCAGTACAAGAGTTCTATTTTTTTTCATTTGGTCTGGTCAAAAGTAATTGGTTTCCCTTGGTAGAAATCCAGCACCTTCATTTTGAAAATGTAATCGTATTTCGAGCGGAGTAATTCCGAACGCGAACGTGTCATATTGTTTGAAGAGGTGTTGAAATCCAGCGTATTCATCATTCCTACGTTAAACCGCTGTTGGGCGTATTCAAACGCTTTTTCTGTTGCTTTCACGCTTTTTTCGCTCGCATCAAACTGACGCTTGGCTGCAAGCGCATCGTTGTAAGCCTGTTGCACGGATGTATACAGCTGGTTCTTCTGGTCTTGCAGTTGCAACTCTGCATTCATTCTGCCTAAACGAGCCTTCTTTACTGCTGTTCTACTGGTAAGACGATTGAAAATAGGAACATTAAGAGAAAACCCGATTCCTTCGCTCAAGTTCCTGTCAAGTTGATCTCCGTATGGAATTGGGGTAGATTCGAATGTGGTGAAGTCAATGTCTTTGAACGAACTGGAGTAGAAGGTACCCAACGAGGCATTGGCACTGATGGTGGGCGTATATGTTGCAAAAGCAATCTGTTCTCCTTTTCTAGCACTTTCTAGGCGTGTTTCTCTGGCCTTGATTTGCGGCCAATTGTTGAGCGCCAAATCGTATACCGAGCCTACAGTGGTTGCGCCCATATCGTCCAAAGGAAAATCCACATCTGGTCGTTTAATTCTAAACGCAGTGGAAGCTGGCAGATTCAGTATTTGTTTTAGAGCCAACACGGATGCGCTTAACGCGTTTTCCATGTTTATTACTTGCAATTCGCTGCTTGCCAACTGCGATTCTACATCAAAAGCCATTCCCTCTGCCAACGACCCGGCAACTACCAGTTTTCGTGTTCGCTCAAGTTGCTCCGTGGTTACTTCTAGTTGTTCTTGCGCCACGCCTAGCAGCTCCTCGTTAAACATTACCTGCATAAAAGCGGTAGCGATATTCATACTCATATCGTTTCCCAATCCTTGCACGTCATATTCGGCCGCAATAAGGTCGAGCTGCGACTGCTTAAAAGAGTTGAGTAATCGTAACCCGTTAAACAGTGTAACACTCGAAGCAATGTTCCAACTGTTGGAGTTCACCTGTTCGTTCACAAATGTGTTGGTTCCTGGATCGATGTTACGCCCGAAATTAATATTGACACCCGTGTTTGCATTCAGGTTCGGAAACATTTCGGCCAGCGATTGGGTTTTGTCCAATCGTGCTGATTCTTGCTGCAACGCAGACTGTTTTATCTGAATGTTGTTCTCAATCGCATAGCTAATGCAGCGCTCCAAGGTCCATTCATCCTGTGCAATAGTCTCTGCTGAGACGAAGCTGAGCATAAATACAAGGGTAATGGCGGTAATTCTAATCAAATACATACGTCCTGTTTTCGAGCGTCAAAAATAGCCAAATGAACTCGGCACGATTTCTTAACACTTGGCTTGCATCATAATCATTGTTAAGTCGCCTTTGAGGTTTTTTGGTGTCATCTTATGGTACAAAAATCAACAGTAATTGTTCGTGAAGAACTATTGTTTGATAAGCTTTTCAGAGAACCAATTTTCGCCCGATAGTAGCTTGAGTTGAAAGATGCCATTTGCCAATTCCGATATCGGAACAACAACTGTTGATAGGTTTGGGCTTCGATCCATCACGAGTCTTCCTTGCGCATCATAAATCAGAAGTTGTGTGATTAGGTTTTGGGATTTGATTGTGAAAACGGTGTTCATTGGGTTCGGATAAATGCTCAAGCCATTTGCCCTTTCTGCGATTCCAACAGTAATCCAGTTGAACGGCTCAGAAACGGAAGAACAGCCGTTAGCATCAAAAACTTCTACCGTATAATCACCCGCTTCGGTGGTAGAATAGCTTGGGTTCGTGGCGTCTGCAATTAGTTGGCCGTTCAAATACCATTGATAGTTTGAACCAAAGGTTGATTCCAGTTCAGAGCCATTGACCGTAATGATTGGCTGCGTTGGAATTGGATTCACAACCACTTCCACGTCTTCCGAAACCGTTCCGCAATTGTTGGTAGCAGAAACAGAATAGGTGGTCGTATTTGATGGATTGACCGTGATGTTGTCTGTTGTTTCGCCCGTTGGCTGCCATTCAATCGTTCCCGTTCCGGTTGATGTCAATTGCACTGATTCTCCTGCACAGATTTCCTCATTAGCAGAAGCAGAAATAGTTGGCAACGGATTCACTTCAATCGTGATTTCATCGGTTGCATCACCACAGGCGTTTGAAACCGTTACCGAATACGTTTCCTGACCAGATGGGCTCACCGTAATTTCTGAACTTGCCTCACCATTCGACCATGTGTACGAGTTGGCATTTGTAGCTGCCGCTGAGATTTGAACAGACTCGCCTTCGCAGACCTCCGTATCACCAAAAAGCGAAACGGTGGGAGTAGGGCTAACTGTGGCAATTACCTCCGTTCGTGCAGTAATGCAACCTTCTTTCTGCACTTCCCAATCGTAGAAGAAATAGTAAAAATCAGCACCAGCCGTGCTGGAAGTGATGGATGCCACATCAGAAATAGCATACGGGTAACTCGGCCCCGTATTGTTTCGGTAGAGATTTGGCGCGGCCGAAGTGCCAAGTTGCAAATCAGTGCCAACTGGAAGGTTGAAATTGAGTGTGATTCTACTTTCTCCAGATGGGATGTTGACGGTGGCGCTTTGAAGCACGGTTCCAGCTGCGTTTCTCAGTTGGATGGTTCTGTTTGCAGCACCTTGTGCGTACACTTTTACCGAAACCAATGTTGAAGCTTGATACGAGTCGAACAACAAGCTCTGTACGTTATTGAAATTTCCGCCCGTACCGAAATTGTTTGTGGTTGGCCCGCCATAAACAGGAGCAGGAAGAATCTCACTCTCCACAAAATAAGAAGTGGTTGTATTGATGGATGGCGTATTGAAAGTTGTTCCGATGTTGATAGTAGTTCCGCCTGTGGCGGCATCAAACCAGGTTAAATCTCCCGCGCCAGAAGCTGAAACTGCCACCGAACCCGTTCCGCATCGCGAAGCATTTTGAACCGATGGAGTAGATGCAATCTCCGCAACAACGGCAGTTCGTTCAGAAAGGCAGCCCGGTGTTTCAATCTCCCAATCATAAAAATGATAATAGTAATCGGTGCCCGCACTGCTGTTTTCAATGGAAACGATATTCGGAACGGTGTAAGGAAAAGTTGGTCCCGCATTGTTCCTGTATAGGTTCGGAACACCGCTTGTTCCCAACTGATAATTGCTTCCCGGCTGAATATCAAAATTCAACGTGACAACCTGCGTTCCGGCAGGAATATTCACGGTCAAGGATTGAAGGACCGTCCCTGAATTGTTTCTCAGTTGAATCGTGCGGTTTCCGGCACCCTCAGCATACACTTTTACCGTTTTGAGGGTGAATGCGCTCAGTACATCAAAAAGCAAATGTTGGTTGCCTTCAAAATTGCCACCCGTTCCGAAGGTGTTGGTGGCTGGCCCAACGTTGTAGGTTGCAGGAAGTACTTCATCTTCCACATAATAAGTTGTGGTTGTATTGAGGGATGGCGTGTTGAAATTTGCCCCCGTTCCCACCTGCGAGCCGCCCGAAGCTTGATCAAACCACGAAAGCGTCCCGTTCCCGTTTGCAGAAAGACCAAAAACACCTGCATCGCAACGGAAATTTCCGGAAGCAGCTGGGCCTTCAGGCCTATCAACGGTTATGTAATTGTTTTGTGAAACGACACTATTTCCGAAGTTGTTGGAAGCCGTCAGCGTTACCGAATACGTTCCTTCAGTCAGATACGTATGTGTTGGATTTTGAGCGGTGGAGGTGTTGCCATCGCCAAAATTCCACAGCCAAGAAGTGGCCCCGTTGATGGATTGATCGGCAAAACTCACCTCGCCATTACACGATTGTTGAGATGAAGCCGCGAAAATGGCTGTTGGTGCAGAATTCGGCTGCGTGCACTGCCATGTGAGCGCAAAACCAGATTCAGTCACATAAACATCTGAGGTCATGCGAATGGTGATGGAACCGCTAGTAGAACTAACCGTTCCGCCATTCGGAAGGTTGAATCCATCATACTGCCCAAGCAGCGGACTGGCAGTGGTTGGCCCGTTGTAGATGTAGAGGTAATCATAACCTTGCTCAAACCCGAACGAACTAAAATTGAGCGTGACCGAAGTGGCTCCCGTTGGAGAAATCGTGGTTGTGACGTTATCATTATCCTGATAATTTGCCGCTGGCCCGCCATTGTCATACAGCGTTCCTGTGCACCAGCTGAGGGTCTGCCCTCCGCTGTTTGGCATTATGGCCAAGCACGGATTGCTAGCGTTTAGGCTGATGTAATTTGGCCGCGATACAGTGTCTATTCCACAGTTGTCGCCATCAACCATTAACGAAACGGTGTAGTTGCCAAATGCGGAATACGTGTGTGTTGGGTTGAACGCAGTACTGGTGCTGCCATCACCAAAATTCCACGAAAAGCTAGAGCCATTTGTGCTCAGATTTGTGAATAAAATGGTTGCGGGAGCCAGACAATTAGAAGTAATCGAAGCGCTGAAATTGCCAACAACCGTGGCGTCAAACACATCGCCTACACCCACGGCATACCATGCATCTGTAGTTGCTATTACTTGAGGCGAACAACCACCAAAAAGATCAATTGCCGATTGAATTGAATAGAATCGAGCATCGGCATATTGGGAACTTGACCCCAAATAGACCGTCAAGTTACGGTAAGCGATGGCCTCCGCATCTTGAATACCGATGCCTATAACGTTGTAACTATTGCCTAGGTCGTTTGTGCCTGTTTCGCCATCGGTTAGAATAACGAACCACTTGTTCTGAACACCACTGTTAACGTGCACGCCACCATTGTCGCCCGCGCCCGTAAACCAGTTGGTACCCGTGTATGTATCAGGGTCGCCATACTGATTTGGGTTATTCATCGAGCGCAGCGTACCAACATCCTCGCCCATCAACCAATCGCCCGAAGATGGATTTTGCAACCACTCTACGCACGCTCCGAAAATGTCGGAGAACGATTCGTTCAAAGCACCCGACTCATCCTGATAAACCAAACCAGCACTGTTCTCAGTAACGCCATGCGCCATTTCATGACCACAGATATCTAATGCTGTAAGCGGATTGCCGTTTCCATCACCGTAGGTCATGCGTTGCCCGTCCCAAAAGGCATTGAAATAATCTACATCATAATGGATGTAGCTATTAATCTGCATGTTATTGTTGTCAATGCTTTGCCTTCCGTGCTCGTTTAGGAAATAATCGTAGGTCATTTCTGCACCCCAATGTGCATCCGTAGCGTACTGGTCTAGGTTGGCATTTGCATTGTTCCAGTTGTTGTCTGCATCAGTAAAATCCACTGCATTTCCATAGTTGGTTCCTTCATTCATATCGAATGTTCGGACTCCACTACCACGCCCCGTTTCTCGTAATCTAAATCCGCCATTAAAGCTGTCAGATACAATGTCTTTTTGTCCGCTATAACCCGTTTGAGCTATTGCCTGAACATCTGCAATATGAATCCGATGGTTCTCAAAAAGCACTTCGCCTGTTTGCGCATCAACAAATACCTCCGCCCGATAAAGTGGTTTTTGCGCGTAGATGTCGAACTTGTATGCTAGCTGAAATACAGCGCCATTTTTAAAATCAAAACTTGGGTTGATGTAAACCAATTCTCCCTTCGGGAAATAAGTAGCGCTTGAATCCTCCGTTTCCCATTTCAGGTGTTCCTCTTCGCTTGGTAATTCCCATTTATACGATTCGGCACCAACATGATTCTTGGCACTTTCCAATGCGTTTTCTTCACTTAAAGTAGGTTGCCCGATTCCGATTGACGAAGGAAGTTTTCCGTTGATGGATGAAACCATGTCATTCCTTCCGTGGGTGTAAACAAAAGCTCCAAAAACAGGAGTTCCGTTGCTCATTACCTGATAGCGAACATGCTGCATTCCGATGTTGTCGTTCTCTTCGCGAAGCTTCACAAAATCGATTTTCTCATCTAAGTCAAATGCTTTTTTTGCCCAAGCTGGAAACTTAGAAGCTGGGAATTCTGCATTCTTCCTTAGCCGTACAAATTCCGGAACGGAAGATTTTTCGCCCAATCGGACAAACTCGCAGCCTTGTATAAATCGTTCTGCTTCAGCACCAATAAATTCTTGAGAAAAAGCATTTTGGATTAGAAAAGTCAGCCCAAGAAATAGGGAGAGAATACGTTGCATCATTCGGTTAAAGTTCAAACGGGAAATAAGATTACAATATAAATCTGTCTCTATTGGTCATCTTGTAGCCATACGCAATGACATCGCCTCAGGTTCGCCAAAACAAAAAAAAGGCGAGCTCTTTCGAACTCGCCTTCAAACCACCCTACTGAAAAAACATCAGTTCTTCACAAGCTTCATCACGGCTCCTGAAGTCTCTTCACGTACAAAGTAGATTCCTGTTGGTAGTGTTGCGGCATCAATACTTGTTCTTCCATTGATGGTTCTTGATAGCACAACTTGGCCCATAGCATTCATTACAGAAATGGTGGTTAATGCTGTTGTTTCTATCACAAACTCCGTATTAAACGGGTTTGGGTAGATGCT
>JBDNJH010000256.1:0-2927 GCA_041687875.1 Flavobacteriales bacterium
GGTGAGCGTGCTCTGCATTGAAAAGATGGAGCAGGCGTTGTTGCTTTTTGAAGAGCCTGCGGCCATCCTTCAGCAGGTGAACCGAGAAGTAAGAAGAGCTTTGCGGCAGCAATTGCATATTGGTGAGTTCGCTTCGCGCGATGGAATGGATGTGGCACTTATTTGTTTCGATTCGCAAACGAATGTGGTTCAGTTTGCAGGAGCCAAACGACCTGCCTACTTGGTACGGCAGGGTGAGTTGGAACAATTGTCGCCCACCAGATTCTCCATTGGAGGCCACAGCACAGACAGTCTCGAATTTGAACAAAAGACCTTTGAGGTGGAGGTAGGAGACCAATTGTACCTTTTTTCTGATGGATACACCGACCAATTTGGTGGACCGAAATCAAAGAAATTCTCTTCCAAGCAACTTAGAACATTACTTATCAATGTTTCTTCCAAATCAATGAAAGAGCAACAGAAATCGTTGCTCCAATCTTACCACGACTGGAAGGGGCAAAACGAACAGATTGACGATGTCTTACTGGCAGGTATCCGATTCTGACGAATTGTTGGAGAACGGAAAACAGATGAAGTTGAAATGACGGATGTCGAAGCTTTCCACGAAATGGCACTTTCATTTCCTGAAGCAACGGAAGAACCACATTTTCACAAAGTGTCGTTCAGAGTTCGCAAGAAGATACTCGCCACACTTGATCTGGACAAGGGAACGGCCGTGTTGAAACTGACCGAGCAAGATCAGACCACATTCACAGAGATGAATGACACCGTCATCTATCCCGTAAAAGGGGCTTGGGGCAAACAAGGCTGGACGATGGTCGAATTGGAAAACGTGCCGTGCGAGGTCATTAAATCGGCACTTACCTGCGCCTTTCGTACCGTTGCCCCGAAGAAACTTACCGATAAACTAGATTCCTAAAAACTGCTGAATCCTAATTTTCAACAACAAATCTCGGCCAGCCGCTCATATAGTTTACAAACGCTTCTCCAAGTCCTTCTTTTCTGAGATATTCTTTTGAAACTGGATTGGGAACAGGCTCAAAATCAGAATTATCCATCACCAATTGAGGGAAATCGTGATGGAGAATCGCGGAACGTCCGATGGTAACGAAATCAACTCCAGTATCTAAAATGGTCTGCACCTCTTTTCCGTTTCTGATTTTTCCGGCAACGGTCAGTTTCACATTCTTGTAATCGAGTTCTGTGAAATGCGTCAACAAGGATTTATTCTGATGTTTTTCTTCCTCTGGTTGCTTGAAACAATCCCATAGTGACACATCCAGATAATCAACTTTGCCGTAAGAAATCAGTTGCTCACAAATATCTTTTGCTTCAGAAAGTTCCATTCCAAAACGTTCGGGAGATAAGCGAACACCAAGCAGAAAATCCTTTCCGCATTCCTTTCTAATTCCATTCACAATCTCAAACAACAGGCGCGAACGGTTGGCCAATGAACCACCATATTCATCCTTACGCTGATTAATTTCTTTGCTCAAAAACTGCGTAATGATGTAGCCATGCGCTCCATGAACCTCAACGCCATCATAGCCGCACTTCTTGGCTCTAACTGCTGCATTGATAAAATCATCTCGAAGCTGTTTAACCTCTACTAATGAAAGGGCACGTGCTCCATGCTTTTCGCTGTCTGAAGCAGAAACAGAAGCTTCGCCAATCAGTTCTTTTGGCGAGCGCATGCCTGCATGATGCAATTGAACAACGGCCAAGCTTCCATACTCCTTGATGCTTGCCGTCAAGCGTTTGTGACCATCCATCAATTTATCAGAGAAAATGCCCAACTGACCAGGAAAACCTTTCCCATTTTCCTGAACGTGCGAAGCGCAGGTCATCACCAAGCCAAATTGGCCTTTGGCGCGCATGGTTAGCCAATGCAACTCATCATCAGAAAGCTGACCATTCTCATGGCTTTGGCAATTGGTCATAGGTGCCAACATGAAACGGTTTTTCATAGTTGCTCCAGACGTGAATTGTAGAGAGGTTTTAGGCGAGTTGGTCATAATTTACAATACTAATTAAAAGGTGAATGCCCAACCAAAGTAAATGGAGTAAAAGGTCTTTGTTTCTTCTAGATTCTTGGCGTAGAGTTCTAGGTAGGAGATGTGGTTGTTGGTCACTAAATTGGTTATTTATCTATTTACCAGAACGTGCATATTTTTCAATAAATCCTTGTTCATCGTAAACTTCCAATTCACCACTTTGGTTCACCAAGTAGAATTCACCAAACAGATTACCATCTTTCTTTTCGCACTTGAATCTAAGGATTGAAATGGTTTCTGTTTAATGATTGCTCATAGCCCACGGATTTATCCGTGGGCTATGGAGGCGATACATTGCCCCCGATTTCAATCGGGGGTTATGTGATTGCAATTCCCTCAAATGGTTTCAACCATTTTCATTTAGGCCATAGAGTTTTAGAAAGGCATCGTATTCCTCTTGGAATGTCTTTTTGGCATGATGCGGCTTTTGGTTTTGGATGTACCTGAAGGTCTTTTCTACCACCGATTGACTAACAGAAAAACAGGCATATCCAGTTTGCCAAGAGAAACGTTCTTCGGTTAAACTATTTTGATTGACAAAATGTGATGTACTGCCTTTTATCTGTTTGATGGTTTCGGTTACCGTTTTCTGTGGATTTTGTAGAAAGAGGCAATGCACGTGGTCAGGCATTCCATTGATTATCCGAACAGGACAACCCAGCTCTTCAAATTGTTTACGCATGAAATCAAACACGGTCTTCTCAATTTTAGACCCAATGAGCGGCTGACGGTATTTCGTTGCCCAAATGGCGTGAATCCATATTTGATTGTATGAATGCGGCATGTGTTGAATTTAAATAAATCATTGAAATGGGTTTATCAATTGCTCGAAAAAATCAATTTATTCCCATAAACGGAATCCCTCAAACCCAC
>JBDNJH010000257.1:0-11068 GCA_041687875.1 Flavobacteriales bacterium
ATTCATACACTGGTTTCTTCTTCAACACTTGATTTAAGTGGTGTTGTGCTAGGAGTTACACCAGCTGGAGATGTTGTTGCTACAGTTGTGGCAAGTGGTATTTGCGCAGCCTTGGATGTGGCAGGAGCGGTAATCACTGTTGTTGCCCCAAATTCAGGGACAATTACTGCAGATGCAGCTTCTTGCTATGACGGTATTGATGATGTAACCATTACAGGAACGCCTGATGGAAACCAGTTTGTGCCTACAGGTTATGAAACAGGTTATGCACTTACGGAAGCTGGTGTTGTTACGCAAGTTGGCGCTAGCGCATCGTTTGATGTTAGCGCAACAGGCGACTACACTATTCACACATTTGTGTATCCTACAGGTTTCCCAGTTGGTACAGCGGTTGGTCAACCTGCTGGAGTTGTTAACGGTCTTCTCGTTCAAGGTGGCGGTAATGCTTGTGCTGCTTTGGATTTAACAGGAGCAACAATAACAGTTGTCGCTTGTCCACCAGTAGGCATCAACGAAGCGTTAGAAAACAGCCTGTCTGTTTACCCTAACCCATCAAACGGTCAGTTTGTGGTTGAGGTGAATGGCGTTGATGCTGATGCACAGATTATTGTGATGGATGTTGCCGGTCGTCAGGTTTACACAGAAGGTGTAATCATGAATGGTAGCTTCCGCAAGGAACTTAACTTGAATGTTGCCCAAGGAACCTACCTACTACAGATTGCTACTGTAGAAGGAACAGTTACTCGCAAAATTCAGATTAACTGATAAGCTGATAATCTTTTGAGGAGAGCCGCACCATTGGTGCGGCTCTTTTTTTTATATCTACTTTTATAATCGAAATAATTCAAACGACATGAAGAAAATCATTTTGACATTGGCCGTTGCAGCTTTCACGCTGACTGCGGCAGAAGTGGTGGCTCAGGATAAGACGGCAGCACCTGAATCAACCACAGAGCGTAACGCTGAAAACGTAAAGAAAGAAGCAGATGCGCTTAAGAACCGAATTACGCAATACACCGAAAAGGTGGAAGCCAATAAGGACAGCGACAAAGTTGATTATGCGGCAGAACAAGTGCGCATTGCAGAAATGAAAGCTAAGTGGGAAACACTTTCTGGAGAAACGTGGAAAGAAGAGAAAAAGAAGAAATAATCTTTCTAACCTAGAACTGAAAAGGAGCCACGCTGATTAGTGTGGCTCTTTTTTTATGCTTCAACAGTTGGGCGTTCTACCCAATCGCCATTCGTCTTAATGAGCTCTTCTAAGGCTTCCAAAGCGCCTTCGGATGGAATGTTGCGCTTGACCACTTCCTGACCCTTATAGAGCGTAATCTTGCCCTTTCCAGTGCCTACATAACCGTAGTCAGCATCGGCCATTTCGCCTGGGCCATTTACTATGCAACCCATAATTCCAATCTTGATCCCTTTCAGGTGATCGGTTCGGTTTCGGATTTTGGCCGTGGTTTCCTGCAAATCAAAAAGTGTTCTGCCGCAACTTGGACAAGAAATATATTCCGTCTTGGATGTTCTTGCTCGTGCTGCTTGTAGAATGCCAAAAGCCGTGCTATTCAAAGCCTTATTGGCAACATTCGAGTTGGTAATCCAACAACCATCTCCTAAACCATCAACCAACAATCCGCCAAGGTCGGTGGCAGAATAGAGTTGAAAGCTATTTTCATCCAGCTGATAATCGCGTTTAACGATGACAGGAATTTTCAATTCACTTTCAATCAATACAGTAACGGCTCTCCGAAGTTCTGCCAAGGCATTTTCGTTTGCAGATTGGAGAATCAAAACAACTGTATTGTCCTTTTGAAGATGGGAGATGAAATCTTCCGTTAGGTTTTCAATTCCAACCAGTACAAAGTTTAACTCGCCAGAACGGCTTGAAGCGTTAGAATATGATTCGGCATTGAACAGCGGATAATGCCTTTCCTTTGAGCTATTCCATGTTTCTACATGCTGAATGATTCCAAGTGTTCCAGGAATCTCAAAATCAAGTTGTTGATTGCCAATGAACAGGAGGTCACAGGCTTGGTCGGTCAGATTCCATTTGTCCGATTGCACAGAGTAATTGTACCCGAAAGCAAACAGATTTGCGGCAGTTATATTTTCCTTTTCTGATAGGTCGGCAATCACACGCGGCACATTTTCTCCACCGATGTTAAGAACCGCATTTGTATTTCGTTTATGGAATTGAAACGGATTTATCGGATACTCAGCATATTCTTTTATCGTCTTTGCTGATGAACGATTCTCATATCGCGCCACTAATGCTTGCGCTACAGGAATTTCAAATTCTGGGTCTTCTGTTAGAGAAACGCGGACGGTATCGCCCAATCCATCTTCCAAAAGTGTTCCAATGCCAACTGCTGATTTTATACGACCATCTTCGCCTTCGCCCGCTTCGGTAACGCCCAAATGGAGTGGATAATCCATCCCGTTTTCCATCATGGTTGCCACAAGGAGGCGATATGCTTGCACCATCACTTGCGTGTTGCTTGCCTTCATGGAAAGCACAATTTCATGGAAATCAAACTCACGGCAAATGCGTAGAAATTCCATGGCTGATTCTACCATGCCAAGTGGCGTATCGCCATAACGGCTCAGAATCCTATCAGAAAGCGAACCATGATTGGTGCCAATACGCATGGCCGTGCCGTGCTTTTTACAGATTTCAATCAACGGAATGAACCGTTGGCGGATGCGTGTCAGTTCATTGCTATACGATTCATCGCTGTATTCAATCGTCTCAAACTTCTTCTTGTCTGCGTAATTTCCAGGATTCACGCGCACCTTCTCAACAATGGTAGCCGCAACTTCGGCTGCATTTGGAGTGAAATGTATATCAGCACAAATAGGAGTTGAGTATCCTTTTTCCAGTAAACCAGCTTTGATATGAGCCAGATTATGGGCTTCTTTCATACTTGGAGCTGTGATACGCACCAACTCACATCCAGCATCAATCATTCGAATACTTTGCGCTACGGTAGCTTCTGTATCCATGGTATCGGTAGTGGTCATAGATTGAACCCTAATTGGGTTGTTGCCACCTATACCAATGTTGCCAACTTTCACTTCGCGGGTGCGAAAGCGGCTATAACTAGTAAGGCTGTTGCAGTATTTCGGAAAGGCCATGTCCAAATTTTGGTGCAAAGTTAACCGATTGGTTTGGCTCTTTACTTTAAGGACGAGTGTTGATTAATGGAAAATGACCAATCGCTCCGAACGCACCCTTTGGTTATCCGAAATCAGGCTCAACATATAAATGCCAACGGGCAGTTGCGAAACATCCAATTGCGAATTGTGTGCTGAACTAAGAACCATCTTCCCAAAGGCATCATGCACTTCAATGGAATTGATTTCCTGAAGCTGATTGAGCACAAAGTCAATGGTCGAATTGGCGGGGTTGGGGTAGAACAATGGCTTTTGATTCTTGCCAGTGTGTTCGCTGATTCCGTTTGGTTCAACTAAAGTGATAATTGTTTCAAACGGATTGAGCACAACTTGTATTGGGTCGGTTCCGTTTCCGATTCGTGGCCAAACCACTACTACATTATCCCCAATACTCAAATCATTGTCTGTTGTAAAACGATGTGTTGCATTGATTTGATTTGGAAAATTGGGGCTTAGAAACGCTATGGCACTTTCCACACTATCCACAGGGTAGAAGACGTTTCCATATTCCAACTCCAAAAAGATATTTCCCTGATAGAGAAGAGGTGTGTTCTGGAGAGAAACCATCATGTAGAACGAAACCGTAGCTCCGTTTTCTACCGTGTCTGGAAACGCAATGATGCTGTCAATCTGAAGCTCGTAAATCGTTTGCGCTTGAGTCGGTTTGGCCCAAAATGCGAACGCAGCACAGGCCAGTATCAGTTTTATAGATTGCTTCATTTCCAACATCATTCTCCAAATGTAGTTCGATGATCTTACAAATGCTTTTGTAATTTCGGTATTTCTTACGCGCTCAAAATGGACACGCTCAATCAAATGGTTCTTGGTCTCAATAAGGAGGAAATCCGATTTTACAAGATCTATTCTTCCCGCATTGCTAGCAATCAGCCCAGAAAGGACATTGAACTTTTTGATTTGATACGGAAAGAACGCGAACAGTTTGATGAGGATGCTGCCTGCAATCGACTTTATCCTGACGGGAACAAGAATCCGTATTACCGGCTCAAGAACAGATTGAAGTCGGATTTGTGTAAAAGTTTGATGGTTCAGCATTTTGAGGACGAGGATGTGGCGCAAGCAATCAATCTGTACAACTTGGCGCGGCATTACATCTCTCGGAATCTATATCCGCTGGCGGAGCATTTCCTTGGCAAGGCCGAGAAACGAGCGTTGACGTTGGAGAATCTGGAACTGCTCGATTTGATCTACACCGAGTTCATCCGTCTGTCGCATGAAATGCTCAGTATTAACCCCGAAACTTACATACTCAAGCGGCAGGAAAATGAGTCGAGGTTGAAGTCTATTCGTCAGATTGATGATATTCTAGCCACGGTGAAGTACAAGCTGAAGATTACGCAGAACTTTTCGCCAGTCGATAATCCAGTTGTGGATATGCTTCAGGAAACGGTGCAGCGACTGACCGATAGCAAGGAACTGAAAGGTAGTTCTGCCCTGCGGTTCAAGATCTATCAGGCGGTAAGCCAGATTCTATTGCAGCAACACGATTATTCCAATTTGGAGGATTACCTGCGGGTGACGTATGCCGAGTTTGAACAGGAAAAGCTCTTCACCAAATCAAATCATCAGACCAAATTGCAGATGTTGACCTATATGGTGAACGCACTTTTCAAGAATAATAACTTGGAGGAATCGCTGCAATGGGCAGAGAAGCTGAAAGTAGGGATGGAGGAGTTTGATCGCTTGCATTACGACCGCTTTCTGTTCTTCTATTACAATTCGCTGGTTATCAATTATTCTAAGGTAGATATGGAAAAGGCCATTTCTACCCTACAGGAATTGGAGCATAATGAGAAGTTGAAGAAGACGCCTTTCTACATCATTTTCGTGTATCTCAACCTATCCATATTCCACTTTGATATGGGCAATTATCGTGAGGCGATTAAGCGGCTGAATCAACTTTATCTACATGAACGGTTTGAGAATACGGCCGTACCGCTCAAGTTTAGAATTGCCATTCTGGAGGTATTGATTCGTTTGGAATTGGTCGACACGGATTTCCTTGAATACAGAATGAAGCAGATTAGAAAAGACTTTAGAGAACAGCTTGAAAATCAAGAAAACATACGCGAAGCCATGCTGCTCAACCTCATCTCCGACATGTTCTTGAAAGGTGTTTCGCTGCGCAGCGAGGAAATGAAGAACCGAATCAACCTATTCACGAAAACAACTTCTCCGCGAAGCGAGGATGCCGAGTTGGTGAATTACAATGGGTGGTTGGAGCAGAAGCTGGCCCATAGCCCAGCCCCCTGAATCCGCCTGAGGTGGACTTTGAGGGATTCTTGGAGAACATGATATTTGGCCATGATAATTGATTTGGTGGAAAAACAAACCTACAACTGAGTATAGGGGTTGTACTTCTACGTCTTTTATTTGCCTAATCGTCTTAAAGCTTCTAAGTCCACTATTAGTCGCTTTATTCGGCCTTAATTGTAGGATGGAAGTTCATTGCTCAGATGTAACCTTAATGTTGTCGTTATAAACACGGTCAATCAGTAACCTGCGTGGGTCGATGGCCGCCTTGGCTGGAATAGTATCCAGTAGCACAGTGAAGGTCATTTCGGGCTGGTCAATCTTGACACGTTTCTGATAAATCAGCTTTTTCTCATCGCCATCCAGCACACCAATATCAACCCAATCATTCATGGGGACTTTGGTCTCGTTGCCCATCGTATCAGCCCGCATTTTGGCAGATTCAATCTTCATGGTCAACTCATACTTGCCATTATCAAGCTTCTTGTAATTGGCCTCTTTCATGCGATTGTCATAGAGCGTAATCTCTTTAAACCAATCGGTGATCAGATGCTTGAGCGAATCGGGAACCTGTGGCTCCAAATGCTTGAGAAAATCGAGAGAAGTGGAGTAGGGCGGGCCCACGTGCTTGAACTCATCCAAGTAATTCTTCATGGCCAAATTCACTTTGTCTTCTCCAATGTAATCTTGCAAAGCAAAAAGAATAAGACTGCCTTTTCCGTAATGAATATGGGGCTGGTTCTCGACCTTATATAATGGAACTTCCTTATCAACCTCCTCACTTCGACCACTCAAATAACGATCGTGATTGTACTTCAGGAACTCCCGCATTTTCATCGGGTCATTGTTCATCTGCTTCATGGTCATGAGCGATGAATACTCTGCAAAACTCTCGCTCATCATGGTGCCGCCTTGCATGTTGGCACCAACCACTTGATGCGCCCACCACTGGTGCGCCATTTCGTGCGCAATGACGGCATCAATAATATTGTTGCCTTCTTCATCTTCCAAGTTGGTAACGAAACCGATGGCTTCGGAGTACGGCATGGTGCCGGGGAATGCCTGCGCAAACGAAGCATAACGCGGAAACTCGATGATGCGGCACTGCTTGTGATAATACGGGCCAAAATGCTCGGTGTAGTAAGCAAGCGAACGCTCCATGGCGGCCAGCATCATCTCCACATTTTTGGGATGCTTGGCATCGTAATATACCTCCAGATCTACGCCATTCCATTTTCTGCGCGCCACTTCAAAGCGGGCAGAAATGAAGGAGTAGAAGTTCTGCGATGGATGATCCAACTTGTAATGGAAATAGTTGCGTCCGTCCTGCCGCCATTGCTTGATAAGCGTGCCAGGCGAAACAGCAATCTGATTGCCAGCGGTTGAGATGGTGGTCTCCACCATCACAAAATCGGCACGACCATTACTTAGATAGTTACTCTCGCAGGCGCGGCCACAAGGCTCTCTCAGTTCGGGCATGCGGTCTTTCTGAGGAAGGCCATACTTCTTCCGAGCGTTCTTATCGCTTAGCTCATTATCGGCAGAATAACCGAGCGAAGGCAGAATCTGGAAGTTATTGAGGAAGGTTCCGTTCTCAATCACACTCGTGCTGCTCACCTCATTCTCAAATCCTTTAGGAACATACGAAGTTTCGATGTGCGCCAGCATGGAATCTCCCGGCATCATTGCTGGACTGAGTTTGTAAATCAGCCAACCCATTTCCTTGTCTTCGTAAATGAGAGTGGCGTTCGGAATATCAAACTTCGGATTCCAGTCCTTATCGATGTTGAAGTGAAGCGAATCAATCGCCACGTCCGTCTCATTCTTCAATATTAAATCTGCTTTCACATAAGCAGAACGCTCCTCAGGGAAAATGGCGATGTCGTACTTCACATCCTTCACCTTGGGCAGCGCAGCATCTTCATACCGCTTGTATTTCTTCTCAAACTCAGCCGTTAGTTCTTCTAGCTGATCAGAGGTTTTGTACTCATTCAGCACTTGCGTGTTGTAGTAAACGAATCCGGCAACGGAAGCAAAGGCCACAACCAACGCCAGCGTGAACGCCTTTACGCCACCGCTCAACTTCTTGTTGGAGTGCATAAGTCGCTCCTTGAAACTGCTTGCAGTGCCGCGCGACCACATGACAGCCGCCAGCATGATGCAGATGAGCGAGAACAGGAACCAATAGAAATTGAACCACAAGCGGCCAACGATGCCCGCTCCGAAAGCATTCATATCAGAATATATGACCGAAGGGCCGGAGGCGATGGAGAGCATGTTGGTCTCAAGGTCGAGTGCCAGCATCACGAGAGTCCATAGGAACAGGATGAGAATGGACACGAAATAGCCCACGTATTTGTTGTTCAGCAGCACCTGAATCATCACCATTACGCCACTCCAAACCACGTAGAGTGGAAGCGTAGAGAGGAGAAAATCGACCAAGTAAACATCCAGCTCAATACGCGTGTAGCCATTTATCAATTGATAGATAACGGCACAGAAGACGAAGAAAATGTTGAGTAAGGTGGTGAGCGCAATAAGCGAAAGCACCTTGGCGGCAAGCGAAATGGCCGAAGCATGGGGCGTGGCATCTACCACTTCGTTGATTTTGGAATCTCTATCGCGCCAAACCAGTTCGCCACTGAAAAAGACAAGGATGATGATGACGAAAATGTTGGAGGCATTGGTAATCACATCAATCATTTTGTAGGTGAGCGGATACGACTGCAAACCGTAGTACTCGAAGCCGCCAGCCAAATTGGCAAGCAGGATGATTACGCTGAAAAGGAAGAGCGTGATAAAGGTGACGCTCTTGGTAATACTGAGGAAATTGGTGTAGAAAAAGCTGGTGAACTGTGCCCACGAACTACCAAAGCCGTAGCTAGCGGTGACCACAGGCTTGGTGCGGAGTTGTTTGACTTCCTTCTTTTCATCCTTTTCTGCTTTCACTTTCTTGTTCTTTTCCTGAAAGGAGAAACTGAAATAGGAAAGACCGAGAATGAGCGCACCGAAACCAATCCAAATGGCACGATTGAGCAGGACGATGCCCGAAAACACAGGACTCAGCGTATTCTTTTCAATAGGCGTAAAGTATTTAGCGTGGAGGCCGTAAGCACGAATTCCGAAGGTATCGGTGAGGGCACCTAGGGTTTCATTATCAATATCAGACATCAGCGTGCCAGCCACGATGTAGCCGATGATGATAACCAATGCACCCACAAAAGAAATGACGGTGCTCTTCCATTTGTTGGCCAGCGCAAAAACGATGGCGCCCGCGAAGAACATATTCGGAAGAATAAAGAGTAGGTAATTGTTGACGAAGGTTTCGAGGTAGAAAGGCCCGAAGCGGTCGGCATCAACCCAATGGAAAGCAGGCCCGAGCACACTGCCAAGGAAAACGCCCAGAAACACGCCCAACATAGGAATGGTGGCAAGTAGCAATGCTGCAAAAAACCGTCCGAAGAAGTAACCGGCCTTGCTCAATGGCGTGCTGAACAGAATCTCGTTGAACTGATTGTTGTGATCTTTCAGGGCCGCGTTATTAAAGTAGGCGGTGGCCATCAGCAATCCGAAGATGGTCATGATAACGGTGAACTGCGTGATAACGTGCGGTGCGTTCTTAAAAACGTTGCCCACCGCGCCACCAATAACGATATTGTCGCTGGCGGTAGCGCCAAAAACCATCAGCGCCATCAGGCTCAGGAAGATGTAAAGCATGGGCTGCCGTAGGGCATGCCTCAATTCGGCTAGAAAGAAATCTTTAAACATGGCGGTAGTTATTGTAATCTAAATATGGGTGATTGAATGGTAGTTGGAAGCGTTGTGTTTAATCGAAATCATCTTCTTTATAACTCACCCCCGTTCATCCGCCTGAGGCGGAGAACTACCCCCTCTCTTTTTTGAAGAGAGGGGGTGGCCCGACTTGTCGGGACGGGGGTGAGTTGAACTGAAAAGCAGTCAAAACGCATCTTTCGAACATCGCTGTTTTCAAAATCTATTCTAAACGAGCACGTTTGCCACGTTAATCTTAGAGAAGAATACGTCTTCCAAGTTCGGTTTTACGGCTTCAAAGCCATTCTGAGGGTCGGTTTCGCTAAACACGTGGATAAAAGGCTTACCGCCCACCATCTTGTTAGAGATGATGGCATAGTTGGCGGCATACTGCTCCAACGCGTCCCGTTCCACCACCTTTTGGTAAACCTTACCATCCAGCTCGTCAATGGCAGTTTGAGGCGCGCCATGAAAAACCAACTTACCGCCATTCATGATGGCCATTTTGGTGCAGAGTTCGCGCACATCATCCACAATATGGGTGGAGAGAATCACAATTACATCCTTGCCCACATCGGCCAGCAGGTTGTAAAAACGGTTACGCTCCCCGGGATCGAGGCCCGCGGTAGGCTCATCCACAATAATCAACTTCGGACTTCCAATAAGTGCCTGCGCTATACCAACGCGCTGCTTCATTCCGCCCGAAAAACCTTTTACGCTCTTATTTCGGTCGTTGTAGAGGTTCACTTTCTCTAGCAGATAGCCAACCAACTCTTTCCGTTCGCTCGACTTGGTAATTCCTTTCAGAATAGCCAAGTGATCGAGCAGTTGCGCAGCAGTAATTTTCGGGTACACGCCAAATTCCTGAGGAAGATAGCCCAGCACTTTGCGCAGCTCATGCGGCTGCTTGAAAATGTCAATATCGTTCAGCATGGCAGTGCCGCCATCGGCCTCCTGCAAGGTTGCCAAGGTGCGCATCAGCGAAGACTTGCCAGCCCCGTTCGGCCCCAAAAGACCGAACATGCCGTTCTCAATTTCGATGGAGACATTGTCTAATGCCTTCACCCCATTGGGGTAGGTCTTAGATAGGTTTTGAATAATCAGTTTGTTCATGGATGGTTGGTCTTGGTTGAATTTGCTTTCCAAAGGAACAAATCTATTTCAGCTTACCAATGGAATTCCGATGTTCGTGCCAAAGAGTGTTAACGTGTTCTGCAAAGACCTAACAGGTTTTTTTGAAACCTGTTAGGTCTCTCCGAGCAGAAGGCCAGAAGCGAAGTGGGGAGGTTTGCAGGAAAAACCTCGGAGGAGTGTTCGCAATATCAATTTCACTGGCAAATCACTCTTGTTTATGTTCTTTTTCAGCAATCTAGACCTAACAGGTTTCAAAAACCTGTTAGGTCTAGCCAGACTCGTCTTATTTTTCACGTATGAAAAACCAATCCTTAGAACCAAACACCTTTTACCACTATTATAACAGAGGAAACAACCGCGAGAACATTTTTAGGGAGGAGGCCAACTTCTTCTATTTCTTAGAACTCGCGAAGAAGTACCTCGTTCCCGTTGCTGACGTTTACAGCTATTGCCTGCTTCCAAACCATTTTCATTTGGCACTTCGAATCAAAGAAAAAGGAGAGTTGTCTGCCGATTACCTTGATGGGAGACGAAAGCTGTCGCAACCGTTCTCAAACATGTTCAACGCCTACACCAAGGCTTACAATAAGATGTACCGAAGACAGGGCAGTCTTTTTCAGGAACACCCCAAGCGCGAGAAGATTGAGAACTACGGCTACCTCCGCAATCTCATACTATACATCAATACCAACTCCGCCCATCATGCTATGGCCGATTA
>JBDNJH010000041.1:0-11614 GCA_041687875.1 Flavobacteriales bacterium
AATAAAAAGGACTAGGAAATAGAGCGGCCAAATGCGAAGCGCCCGTCTTATATAATAGAGCCAAGGCTTAAACTTTCCGGCATGTTGCCGCTCCTCCAAAATAACCCACGTATTAATGTAGCTGGAGAGCACAAACGCAAAGCTGAAACCTGTTTTGCCAAAGATGTAAACGTAATTTTTTACCCAGCCGTAAGCTACAGATTGCCTGATTATTTCACTATCAGTATCAAGCGCATGGCCCAGAAAAATGAACAGAAACGCAACAAACCTAAGCGCATCCAAATTTTTGAAGAATACTTTCTGTCCCATTGCCGACCGCTAAACCTACGTCAATTTTAAACTTTTATACTAAATGATAGTCGGCTTTAATACCCGAAAATCAGCGGACGGGGTCATGCTGAACTTGTTTCAGCATCTATCACGACACAACAATAGACCCTGAAATAAATTCAGGGTGACGTTATTTGAAAGCAGCGTGGGTAAACAAACTGATAATTATAAATTCTAATATTCTTAACTCCTACCTTCGGCACAATTTTCAGAAAT
The DNA here is from genome assembly GCA_041687875.1 of Flavobacteriales bacterium. Lineage (GTDB taxonomy): Bacteria > Bacteroidota > Bacteroidia > UBA10329 > UBA10329 > UBA10329. The sequence goes on from JBDNJH010000041.1 coordinate 547, forward strand.
GTTTTGCGTTGGCGGTCTTTATCGCCTGCGTAAAACCTTTTTGATAACTTTAATTCCTTCTTGAAAACATGACCAGATTACTTCTCGTCTCTTTCCTAACCGCAATTTTTGCCCTTTTGGGCAATAGCGCATTGGCACAAGCTCCAAAGTTTAGTAATGAATTCCTCGCCATTGGAGTAGGAGCACGCGGTATGGGATTGGGAAATTCGCTTGTTGCTAGCGTAAATGATGTAACGGGTGGTTATTGGAACCCTGCTTCGTTGCCTTTGGCCCAACAGAAATGGCAGGTTTCATTGATGCACTCCGAATATTTTGCGGGCATTGCCAAGTACGATTATGCGGCAGTTTCTGCTCCGATTTTGGATGCAAACACACAGGCTTCATTTAGTTTTATCCGTTTTGGTATAGATGATATTCCAAACACAACTCAATTGATTGATGAAGAAGGCAACATCGATTACGATAAGGTCACGGCTTTTACCGCTGCGGATTATGGATTCCTCATTAGTATTGGACGAAGCAGCCCTAAAATTCCAGGATTGCGTTACGGTGGAACAGTAAAAATCGTTTACCGTCACGTAGGAGATTTTGCCAATTCGTGGGGATTCGGACTGGATGGAGGTATTCAGTATGATTACAGAAAATGGAAATTTGGGTTGATGGCGCGTGACGTGACTTCGACCTTCAATGCTTGGAATTTTACCTTGAATGATATAACGAAGGAAGTATGGTTGCGAACTGGTAACGAGATTCCGAAAAACTCACTGGAGGTAACGCTTCCAAAGTTGATTCTTGGAGCAGGAAGACGCTTCGACATCTACAAGAAATTTGGCCTTTATGCAGAATTTGATTTCGATTTCACCTTTGATGGCAAGCGTTCGGTACTCATAAAAGGAGACCCCATCAGTATTGAGCCACATGCAGGAATCGAAGTATTCTATTCAGATTTTGTGTTTCTTCGTTTTGGTGCTACCAACATTCAAGATTACACCGATGATGATGGCAAACGTATTTGGACTTGGCAGCCTAATGTTGGTGTTGGCGTTCGTATAAAAGACTTTTACATTGATTATGCATTAACTAATGTTGGAAACCAATCAGTAGCATTATTTAGTAACGTATTTTCCTTACGAGCCGACATTCATAAGGATATGTTTAAAAAGAAACCGAAGACCGAATGAGGAAACTTTTACTGATAGCTTTCTTGCTTCAGTCCGCTTTGGCCTTCTCGCAGCCCTATGGCAACGAGTGGGTAGATGCTTCTCAGCCTCATTTTCAGTTCGTAATACATAAAGAAGGAATATACCGCATCAGTTATCAGGTGCTTAATGATGCTTTGGCAGCCCAAGGCCTAAGCCTTTCTTCTGTTGACCCACGCAATATTCAACTGTTTGCCCGTGGCGAACAGCAGTTTATTTACCTAGGCGGTGAGGCCGATGGTGTGTTTGATCCCAACGATTTCATCGAATTTTATGCGCGTGGCAATGATGGGGTGTTTGATGATGGCGCTTATTTCGACAATCCGTTGAATAATGCCAATCCGTACTACAGCCTTATTAATGATACCATCCGCTATTTTTTAACGTGGAACAGCTCTATAAATAATGCACGCATGGCGTGGGAAACCGATGTCAATTTCGGTGCATACACGGCATCTCCTTATATTGTTCGAGATGAAATAGATGAGTTGCACAACTCCTATAAATTTGGTCAGACGTTCGTGCAAACCAATACTTCGAGCCCTATATATGATGGTGGTGAAGGGTTTTACGGCACCGCTGTTTTGGGTGCTGGTGGCAGCGGACAGACTTGGAGCCCCGCAACCACCTTTCGTTACGCTCTAGGGCCCGATGCAGAAGTTGAAATAAGTGTTGTTGGAAATTCTTTTGATGATAAAAACCTCCGAATTGTAGGGCCATCTATCAATTTTGATACGGTGATGCAGCAACGAAATGGATACCGCTACAACTTTACGATTCCCGCAGTTTCGCTTGGCCCCAATACATCAAACTTCGTTTTCACTATAAATAATACACCAATTGCTGGTTCTTATCAGGCCATTGTGGGCTATATAAAAGTGCGCTATCCTCAAACACCAAACATTGGCAATGCCACAGCAGCCAAGTTTCTGGTCGACAATAATCCCAATTACCCAACGCAAGTCAAAAGCCGAGTGCAGCTTTTGGCCTATGCTCAAAACACACCCCGTTTATATGATTTGACAAATCACCGAATTCTTCCTGTTGGTGGCTCTCCGGGCAGTTACGAGTTTCTTGTTCCGGATAATGGAAGTTTGAAGGAGTGCTACATAACCAGCGAAGCAAGTATTACGGCAAATGCCATTACTGAATTGCGACCAGCTGGGCCAAACGGCTCGGTCTATTTTACCGATTTCAATGCGCTCGACCCAAACACAGATTATTTTGCCATTGGGCATCCATCATTCTATAATGTGGTGCAGCAGTATGCGGCTTACAGAAATATTTCGGGTCATAATGCTATTGGCCTTGATGTGGAAGAACTTTACAATCAGTTCGGTTGGGGAATTAACAAACATCCGCTTGCCATTCGGAAATTTGCCGAGTGGGCATTAGGAAAACTTACCGACCCCAAACACATCTTCCTTATTGGCAAGACTATTCCTTCCCTAACTGGACGAACAGACCCAGCACTTTTTGCTCAGATATTGGTGCCTTCGTTTGGTTTTCCTGCCAGCGACAATATGATAACTTCCTATCTGGGCGCAGGCACTTATTTAGAGGAAACGGGAATTCCGATTGGACGATTGGCTGCTAAAAACCCTCAGCAAGTGCTCGATTATTTGTTGAAGGTTCAGGAATATGAGGCATTGGGCAACGAGTTTTGGATGAAGAGAGGAATCCACCTTTCTGGCGGAACTGGTGGAGCACAATTGCTACAGATACGTTCCTTTATGGATTCATACAAGGCGATTTATGAAGGGTTGTTTCTTGGTGGTAGTATTCAGACATTTCAGAAAACCAGCTCGCAGCCGTTTCAGATAACGCAGGTCGATTCTATCACTAACCTCATTAATAATGGGGTGCAATTCATCAACTTTTTTGGACACGGTTCTTCGGTTGGCTTTGATGTAAGTATCGATCATCCATCGTTGTTTAATAACGATAATGGCAAATATCCGGTGATGATGGCCAATTCCTGCTATGCCGGAGATATTCATCAGCCTCTAAGCGTGCCACAATCCATTTCTGAAGAATGGGTATTAGAACCTAATGGCGGAGCATTGGCCTTTCTTGCCACTGTTGGCCCCGGCAACCTCTTCTACCTGAATAGCTACTGTACCAATTTTTATCAGAGTATGAGTAATTTGGAGTATGCCAACACTATTGGCGCTCAGGTTAAACGCGGTATTAGAGAAAATGCGCAACCTTTAAATTTTGTGACCCGCCAGCATAACTTGGAGTACACATTACATGGCGACCCAGGCATAAATATTACCGATAGACCACTGCCCGACCTGATGGTGAACCAGCAGAGTATCTGGTTTGAGCCTGATGAGATCACTACCGAAATGGCCACATTTGAAATGAACATCAAGATTACCAATCTTGGTGCGGCATTCACAGATACGTTCTTAATAGAAATTTCGCGTCAGTTGCCAACCGGACAGGTAGATACCACCATTAGCATTTTTCATCCGCCAGTCTATTATTTGGATACGCTTACAGTGTTTATTCCTGTCAATCTGGTAGATGGACTTGGTATCAATACGCTCTGCGTTTCATTAGACAACAGTCAGTTGATTGAAGAAATGTCGGAGGTGAACAACGATGTCTGTGTAAATGTGAACGTCCTTTCGCCCGATTTGGTTCCTATTTGGCCTTACAAGTTTGCCGTTATTCCCGATCAGGGGCCTACTTTGAAGTGCTCAACCGGTAATCCGTTTGCGCCTGTTAAAACCTACCGTATCGAATTGGATACAACTGATTTGTTCAATAGTCCATTGATGCAGTTCACTACCATCACCCAAGGCGGAGGTGTAGTGAACTGGACACCGAGTTTACTGTCGAACATGCCCGATAGCACCGTCTATTTCTGGCGCGCCAGTGTTGATTCGGCCACCTACGGTTTTTACAAATGGCGCGAAACCTCCTTTCAGTACATCATTGATAAATACGGTTGGGGACAGGCGCATTATTTCCAATACAAGGAAGATGAGCACGTCAACCTGATTTACGATCGTCCTGAGCGGGATTGGGATTTCTTTCAAACTGCAAAGCAATTTAAGATCAACAATTTTGGCAGCCCAACCACCTTGGCTCAAGGAGAGGCAATCAATTATTTTATAGATAACGGAAGAGAAGAATATTTGGGATGTACGGGAGGTAATGTATTTACGCCACAAATACTTACTGCGGTTATGGATGCCTGTACACTTGAGCCTTGGTACACACCTGGTGTGGATCAAGTAACAGGAGCATTTTTACCAGGTGGAGGAGCACACGGGCAACTTGAGCCCTGTAGAACTAGGCCAGAAGGTTGGTATCAGTGGGCAGCCCCTAATGCTACTTCTATGAACAACATGGCGACATTTCTGTCGTCAACCGTTCCAGACAGTAATTATATAGGAATCGCTTCATGGTTGAACGTAAACTTGGCTGGACTTCCAGCCAATGTACTTCAAACATTGCATGATTTAGGAGCAACCGCAATTGATACGCTTTCGGGCGTTCCGTATGCTTTCTTCTGTAAGAAAGGAGACCCTTCAAGTGCCATCGAAGTGTTCGGTACTCAGCTTAGTGATTATATCAGCCTCACTGCCCAAATGCGTGGTTGCTTCAACCAAGGCACCATCACCACCAAGTACATAGGCCCTACGTCTGAGTGGAAATCCCTTCACATCCGTTCTAATCCTAAGGAAAATCCTACACAAGACAGCATTGCAATCAACGTAATTGGAGTACGCCCAAGCGGAGTGGAAGAAGTGGTAATGACCGGAATTAATGGCAATAGCACCGATATTCTCGACCTCTACAATACCATTGATGCAGCGCAATACCCACGTTTGCGCTTGAGTGCCTTTTGTGCGGACGATAGTTCGGCTAGCACACCACCGCAGATGGACAGATGGCAGGTGCTTTTTGAAGGCGTGCCAGAGGCAGCGCTCAATCCGCACATTTCTTATTCGTTTGAGAGCGATACGCTTTTTGATGGCGATTTGCTCAAGTTTCATATTGCCATAGAGAACATTAGCGAGTTTGATATGGACAGCCTTCTAGTTCATTATTGGATAGAGGATGCCGCTGGAAACAGGAACTATCTTCCCTATCCACGGCAGGCACCACTCTTGGCAGGTGAGTTTTTGTACGATACCATTATTACCAGTCCGTTGGCCTTCCTTGGTGGAAACGTCTTTTGGGTAGAGGTAAACCCACGCAGACCCGACCAATCTTTCGGATACGACCAATTGGAGCAATACCATTTCAATAACATTGCGAACGTAAAATTCAACGTGGCTGGAGACGGGGTCAACCCAATTATGGATGTGACCTTTGATGGCGTTCACATTCTCGATGGCGATATCGTCTCTGCCAGACCTTATATCGTTATTGAATTAGATGATGAGAGCCAGTTCCGATTACTTAACGATACCTCTGATTATCAGGTATTCCTAAAGGAGCCCGAAACAGAAAATCTCCAGCGTATTTGGTTCAAAAATTTCACCAACATGCAGTTTTATCCTGGCGAGGAGCCAGACAATAAAGCGAGAATTGAGTGGGATGCCAATTTCGAGATAGATGGCGTGTATGAACTTTGGGTACAAGGCTACGACCAGTCGAACAACGCTGCCGGAGATCAGTTTTTTCGCATCAGTTTTGAAGTAATTAATGAGGCCACTATTTCCAATGTGCTCAACTATCCAAACCCATTTTCAACGGCAACTCATTTCGTATTCACCATCACGGGTTCGGAGCAACCCGATTATTTCAAGATACAGGTCATAACCATCACTGGAAAGGTGGTGCGCGAAATTACCATGGACGACCTCGGCCAGATGAATATCGGTCGTAATGTTACCCAATACGCGTGGGACGGCAAGGATACATATGGCGACCAACTTGCCAATGGCGTTTACCTCTACCGCATGGTGGCCAAACTACAGGGCGACTACATCAAACACCGCGATAGCGGAGCCGACAAATGGATTGAAAGCGGCTTTGGTAAGATGATGTTGATTCGGTAGCTCTCATAATCAGATTTCCTTACCGCCAATATCAATCGCAGCACTTCCAGACACGATTGCTGCACCGCCAGTACCAGAGGAATCGCGTCAGATTGAGTTGCAGTATAGCCAGTTCGGGTTGCCTCTCCGCCAGATTCAATTGCAACGCAGACAGATTGAGTCGAACCACCACCAGATTCAATTACATGACTTCTAGATTGAGTTGCATCACTGCCAGATGCAATTGAACAAGAGTAAGATTGAATTACGCGACCGACAGATGCCGTTGCACAACCTCCAAATGCAATTGCAGTACTGCTAGAATCTATTGATAAAATTTTGCGATGCTTTGGGCACTTGCTGGCAGTCAACGACATTCTACACCTAAGAATATGAGTTCTGCCATTTCGCTTGCAAAGATTCACATCACCATCACTTCATACGCTAATTGCTTCATAACCTCAACCTCAAAACCTACCTTTACGCTCCTCAAAAAGGAAGAATAATGGCAAAGTATGATGTAACGATTATCGGTTCGGGCCCAGGTGGCTATGTAGCAGCAATCAGATGTGCGCAGTTGGGCATGAAAGTGGCCATCATCGAAAAATATCCGACCCTTGGAGGAACATGTCTGAATGTTGGTTGCATTCCATCCAAGGCGCTGCTCGATTCTTCAGAACATTTTCATAATGCCCTTCACACGTTCAAGGAGCATGGCATCGACATTTCCGCTCCAAAAGTGAACATCAAACAGATGATTGCTCGCAAGGCCGATGTAGTGAAGCAGAACGTGGATGGCATCAGCTTCCTCATGAAGAAGAACAAGATTGAGGTATATGAGGGAGTTGGCAGCTTTGAGACAAAGAACAAAATCAAGGTAACTAAGGCTGATGGTAAATCAGAAATGATTGACACCGATAAAGTGGTAATTGCCACAGGTTCAAAACCAGCTTCGTTGCCATTCATTACAATTGATAAGAAACGCATTATTACGTCAACCGAGGCTTTAAATATGACAGAAGTGCCAAAGCATCTCATTGTTGTGGGTGGGGGAGTAATCGGGCTAGAGTTAGGTTCGGTTTATGCACGTTTAGGTGCTGAGGTTTCTGTGGTAGAATTCATGGATGGCATTATTCCTAACATGGATAAAACCTTGGGTAAGGAGTTGCTGAAAGTATTGAAGAAGGAAGGCATTAAATTTTACCTGAGTCATAAGGTCTAAGCAGCAACAGCCAAGGGCAAGACCGTTACGCTAAAAGCGGATGATGCCAAAGGAAATGAAATCACTTTGGAAGGAGATTACTGCCTCGTTTCGGTGGGTAGAAAGGCTTATACAGATGGACTTGGCCTAGACAAGGTTGGAATTGCTATGGATGATAGAGGTAGAGTAGAAGTAGATGCGCATTTACAGACAAAAGTTGCTGGTATTTATGCTCTTGGCGATGTTGTGAAAGGAGCAATGCTTGCACATAAAGCGGAGGAAGAAGGCGTTTTCGTTGCCGAAATTATGGCAGGACAAAAGCCGCACGTTGATTACAATCTCATTCCAGGTGTAGTTTACACATGGCCCGAAGTGGCTGCTGTTGGGCAAACAGAAGAGCAACTAAAAGAAGCAGGAGTGGAGTACAAGATGGGTTCGTTTCCAATGCGTGCGTTGGGTCGCTCTCGTGCCAGTATGGATTTAGACGGATTGGTAAAGGTATTGGCAGATAAGAACACGGATGAGATTCTAGGGGTACACATAATTGGTGCGCGTGCTGCCGATATGATTGCAGAAGCAGTGGTGGCCATGGAGTTCCGTGCTTCGGCAGAAGACATTTCGCGTATATCGCACGCACATCCAACATACACAGAAGCAATCAAAGAAGCCTGTTTGGCGGCAACAGACAACCGTCCGATTCACATGTAATTGGAACATTCCAAAAAAAAACTTGTTCCATTCTTCATGAAGCCAGAAATAGGAGTTCTCCTCATGAATGTTGGAACACCCGACTCACCAAGTGTCAGTGATGTTCGGAAATATCTTTCAGAATTTCTAAATGACCCACGGGTCATTGATATTCCTTGGCTGGCTCGCAAAATCTTGGTCAATGCCATCATTGTTCCTTTTCGAGCTCCAAAGTCTGCTAAAATCTATCAGAAAATGTGGACGGATGAAGGTTCTCCCCTGCTGATTCATTCAGAGAATTTCAAGAAAGGCCTGCAAGCCGACCTCGGAGAGAAGTATCAAGTAGAAATTGCCATGCGTTATCAATCTCCTTCGGTTGCTGAAAGTTTGGAGAAAATTCGGAAGAACAACCCTAAGAAGATTATTGTGGTACCGATGTATCCGCAGTATGCATCTTCATCCACAGGAACATGTATTGAGGAGGTTATGCGCATAAGTTCAAAATGGTGGGCCATTCCAGAAATGGTGTTTGTCAATCAGTTTTACGACCTGCAAGGATATATTGATGGTTTTGTGAAACGAGGAAAACAGTTCGACATAGATTCCTACGACCACATCATCTTCAGTTATCACGGACTTCCTGTTCGGCAATTGGATAAGGTGTATGACGAAGGACTTTGTGACGATAGAAATTGCGAGCATGGAGTTGAAGGCGACAATCAGTTCTGCTACAAGGCCACATGCTATGAGTCTACTAAACTTATTGCAGCAGGCCTCGGACTCTCAGCAGACCGATACACGGTTTCATTCCAATCTCGGTTAGACGATAAATGGATTAAGCCCTATTCTGATAAAGTAGTGGAACAGAAAGCAAAAGAAGGAGCAAAGCGTTTGCTCATCTTCTCACCAGCCTTTGTTGCTGATTGCCTCGAAACTCTTATTGAAATCGGCCACGAGTATGACGAGATATTCAAAGAACACGGTGGCGAAAAGGTAGACCTCGTGCCCAGTTTAAATGGTGATAGTGACTGGGTTAAATCTATGTCCAATTACATTCGCACCAAATAAAAAACACGCCTAAGTTCTTCTTGTAGACTAGAGAACTTGGCTGAATGGTTTTTAAGAGGACACCCATTTGGGATGCATTTCTGAGTTTCTCATCTACTCAGGTTTTCTCTGTGTAAGAACGGTAGTATCAAAAAAAAAGGAGAACCTAAGCCCTCCTTTTTCAATCTTTTCTAATCAATCTCTTAGTTCAGCATCACTCGCTTGCTGAAATTCCTTCGGGTATTGGATAGATTAATGATGTAGATACCGCGAGCAAGATCGCCAGCAGGAAGCCTAACTTTATTCATTCCATCTGCAGCAACTCCAGTGAAATCAAGCACTCTTCTACCACTAGCATCATAAAGGAAGACGGTGTAATTTTCGTTGTTTTCAGCAGTAAATTCAACCACGATTTCAGTCTGGTCTACGTCATAAGCATTTACAAAATTGAAGTCGTTACCATCTGTTCCGCAGGTAACTGCAAGGATTTCTGAGTACTCATGCTTTCCATTGAAATCTGTGTTTTTCAAACGGTAGTAAGAAGTTCCACCGTAAGGAAGATTGTCAATCGCGTTGTAAGTGATTGATTGGTTGCTATTTCCAGCACCTTCAATTACATCAACCACTTCGAAATCTGTTCCGTTGTTGCTACGCTCAACGGTAAAAAAGTCGTTGTTTGTTTCTGTCCAAGTTGTCCATTTCAATTCAATAGAACCATCACCACACTCTCCTGCAAAACGAACAAGTTCAATTGGAAGCGGATCACTATTGTCAACCAGTGTCCATACTGGATATAAATCTTCACCTACTGTTCCAGCGTCAAGCCCAATTTGAATAGTGGTTGTGTTTGCAGCTGGATCGGTAATCACCGTAGGAACACCATATAGCCAATCGCCCCATTTATCCAAGTCATGATTATATCTCTGTGCAATTAGGTTCGCTTCAACAATGTGATTGGGAGCGGCTACCTCGGATTGAGCATACTTGAATTGATATTCGAAACGTGGAGCACCCGTATAGCCTCCCATTCCTTCACCAATGTTTTCAGCATCAATAATCCAAAATCTATCCACTGCCCAGTAGTGAGCTGCCTGAATGTAATCATCAGTCAAATGATTAACGGTTGTAGGAAGGTCCGTCCACATTCCGGGGGTAGGGTTTGTAGTGATGTTTGGCCCAGTAAAAGAATTTTCAGAGTCGGTCACATAAGTGGAGAATGTCTTGTAGCTCGAACTGGGAACAGCCGCTGTGGTGATATTATACTGAAACGATAAATCGGCTGGAGTTACCGCATCAGTACCAAAAGGAACCGTGTAGTTTCCAGTGGCTGTACCTATGTTCCATCTAAGAATTCCGTAGCCTCCAGAAGCAGGACCTGTTTCAGAGATAACCTTTCCAGTTCCAGTAACAGCTGTGTTAGCAGCACTCTCTAAATCAAGTGTTTGAGTATTTAGACGAAGGCTTTGACCATCAAGTGTAAGCACATTGAAAACGTTTACATCAACACCATCAAGTGTTTTGTGACCTGTCCCGTCCGCTTCGAGGTTAAAGAAGTTTGTCGGTTGTGAACCCCCAATGTTTTGAGCTGCACCATCAAGTAGAACTAATCCACCCGTAGTTGCTGTTGGAGTTGCTCCAAATACACCCGTTGTGTTGTCGTTTATCCATTCACCATCCAAATCAATAGTGCCAGCGTTTGTTACCTGTGCACCTGCTGCACTCGTGTTTTCAAAACCGCCATTGTCAATAATCAAAAATGTGCTGGCAGTAATATTAATCTTTGCTCCATTATTAACGACTCCTTGTGCTATTGAGTCAGTTGAGCCACAAAATACAAGTGCAAGTGCGATAAGAAAGTGCTTTGCTGGAGAGTGTAATCTTGTCATCATTTGTTGAGTTCTAGTATGATACTGGTATCAAATTTCAGCTAA
>JBDNJH010000042.1:0-8471 GCA_041687875.1 Flavobacteriales bacterium
GCGTCTTTGCGTGAAATAAAAGGAGCGTAGCGACCCATCAGCGTTTATCCGCGCTATCTGCGTCATCCGCGTGCCATTCCGGAGCACCACCAAAGAAAATCACACTTGACATAAGTCAATTACCGTTCACATTTTGCACTTTGCAGGCTCAAATCAATCCAGTCCCTTTTTCTACATGCACAGAATAGTTATTGCCCTCCTGCTCCTCGCCTTTTATCTACAGAGTCAAGCGCAGGTTAGAACCTTCGAATTCAACCCAAAAGTCATCATCAATCCAGAGAACATTGATATTGTTCGTGATGAATTCGGTGTTCCGCACATCTTTGGTAAAACTGACCCAGAAGTGGCTTATGGATTAGAATGGGCCGCATGCGAAGACGATTTTGAAACACTACAGTTTCTGTTGATGGCGGCTAAATGCTACTTAGGTATTCATTTGGGCGTTGAAGGTGCACGAATTGACTATGCTGTTCAAGCGATGGGTTTGCACGAATTTGTAGAGAAGAACTACGAAGCGGGTGTTGCGGATGATTTCAAGTTAATACTGGAAGCCGCTTGTCAGGGTGTAAATTCCTACGCAGCATCTCATCCGAAAGAGGTTTGGGTAAAAAAGGCCTTTCCCGTTACACCACAAGATGTGATTATCGGTTTCATGCTAGGGCAAAGCCTGATGGCGGGCGTTGATGGTGTGATTAGCGGTATTCTAGACGGACGATTTGCCAAAGAACTTCCAAAAAAGGAAATCAATGACGATGGAATTGGCTCCAATGCTTATGCGTTCAATTCGGCATTAACGGATCACGGCAACACATATCACGTTATCAATTCGCATCAGCCCATTGAAGGAATTCTCTCTTGGTACGAAGCACATTTACATAGCGAAGAAGGTTGGAACATTACGGGTGGATTGTTTCACGGAAGTGTTTCGGTGCTTCACGGAACCAACGAAAACCTGAGTTGGGCGCACACTACGGGCAATCTTGACCTACAGGATGTGTACGTGATGACCATGCATCCAAAAAAGAAAAAGTGGTACAAGTTTGATGGCCAATACTACAAACTAGAAACCAAACATGCCAAACTTCGAGTTGGGCTGGGTAAAAAGCAAGGCTTCAAAATTGCCATTAAAAAGAAATATTGGTGGAGCAAATACGGGCCAACATTCATAACCAAGCAAGGGACGTTCGCCTTCAGAATGCCTACCATTTTTGAAATGAATGCAGGTGAGCAATGGTACAGAATGAATAAAGCCAAGAACTACACGGAGTTTTATGATGCGCTTAGAGTTCAAGGAATCTGTTTACAGAATATCATCTACGCTGATAAGCACGACACCATTTTTTTTATCGCCAACGGAAAAGTTCCAGTTCGTGATCCGAATTACGATTGGAGCAAGGTTTTACCTGGAGATACATCCGCAACCCTTTGGACAGAATACCTTAAAGTTGAGGAATTGGCACAGAACCTCAACCCACCTTGCGGGTACGTTTACAATGCAAACAACTGTATTTACAACAACACGTGTAGCGATTATGTGAACGACCCAAACCTCTTCCCCGTAAGCATTGGCTATGATGCGCTACAGCAGACCAATCGAGGAAATCGTAGTGCTGAGATTCTTGAAGGTCTATCGCACATTGATTATGAAGGAGTGAAGAAATTGAAGTTCGACATTCAGTTCCCAGATAGCATGGTGTTCTTGAAGAACTACCCAATCATGGGACTTTTCGATATGAAACCAGCTGATTTTCCTGAAGTTTCTGATGTGTTGGAAAAATTTCAGCAATGGAACTTCCGTGCTGATAGCACAAACATGCAAGCTGCTGTAATCTTTACCATGATGTACGAAATGTACAACGATAACAGTTTTTCGGTAGAGGATATCCGTGAAAATGACAGCATCCGACAGGTATTTTTTCTGAAAAATTTAAAATCAACAAAAGAGAGATTGCTCAAACATTTCGGAAGTATTAACCTTCCACTTAGTACAGTTCAAGTGCTATCGAGAGGAGGAATTGATTTAGCCATAAACGGTGGTCCAGATGCTATTAGAGCCGTATATTGTCAGGAGCGTGATGATGGCAAATTGGCCATGTATATCGGTGACGGACTTGTTCAGTTGGTTAAATTCACCAAAGATGGGCCCGAAATTGAGAGCATCAACCCGTATGGATCGAGCAACAAGCCAAGCAGCAAACACTACACCACGCAGATGAAGAAATTTGTGGCGCAGGAATTCAAGAAGATGAGCTTGGACAAGGATGAGGTTTACAAGAACGCTGCTGAGAATTACCATCCCGGTGCTCAACGAGCGCAATAATGTACTTCGTGGGATTACTTGATCACATTCCATATTCCCCAGTGGTGCTGCCTTCAGAATGGTGTAGCAAGCAGCCATGCTCAGAAATTGGCGGCATCGTTATCAGTCAGCCAACTTCGTCCGGCATCGTCTATTTGGCTGCATTGCTTGGCTTGTTCGTTGGATGGAAACTGTACAAGGATGTAACAGGGCAGAAATCAAAGCAATGGTTTGGCATCTCGTTAATACTTGGAGGAATCGGAGCTTTTCTAGCTGGCACGAGTTACCAAGCATTCGGATATGAGATTAAGTGCGCTGGGCGCGAAATCTGCAACTGGACCAGCTGGTGGGAATTGGGTTACGAACTGGTAACAGTTATTGCCGCAGCGTATTTGCTCTTAGCAGTGGTTAAAATGTGCTTTTCGGACCGATGGATATTCTCAGCTAAGGTGTTTTCGGTAACACTATCAGTCGCATACGCCATTGTTTTGGCAGTTGGTGTAACGCAGAACAATCAATTCCTACTTTCCTTTGAATTGATGCTGCTCTTCTCTACCCCACTTTACGTGCTGATTCTCTTTGCAAACGGCATCCAATACTTTCAGACAGGAAACAGACATATCGCCAAGTTGGCGCTTACTTGGCTCATGCTTTTCGGAGTGCTCATTGCCTATTTCTCATACATGATGCTAGGTTTCACGGAAATACTTTGGGCGCATAACATCTGGTTCTCCGAAAACGATGTACTGCATGTGGGTATGATTCTGTGGTTGCTGTACATTCATTTTGCTTTATCGGATAGCATTCAAGATAATTTGATTGAGAAAAATCACTAACAGGCAAAACCGAGACCCTTCCTTTGTGGTAATTGCCTAGCAAATGACTCAGTGCTTAATTGGTTATAAAAACAGACCCTTCGTTCCTCATGCAAACAAACGGATCTAGAGGAGCTAGCTAGTTGCTTCCCTGAGGAACGAAGGGTCTCACATTTATTCAGTGAATAATAATTTTGAGTCGGATTGCCACTTTCTAGGAAATCACCTCCTTTGTCACGGGAATAACGAGCTAATAATCATGATTGAAATAAAACTGAGTACAGAAATTGGAAAATCTGCCGATGAATGCTGGCAGGTGTTCGGTAATGGATATACAGATATTTATAAATGGAAATCGGCTATGAAAAGCTCCGATGCCGAGGGAGAGCCCTTCGGAGATTCTACAGTAGGCTCACGAAAAATAAAAGCTTCTGGACTAACCTTCTCGGAAAAACTTATTCATTTCAGTAATACCGAACGCGCATTCACGTATCAGGTTACGGGTTTGCCATTTGTTGTTTCTAGTGTTACAAACGAATGGAAATTCTCTGAAATGGATGGCCGAGCCACGCTACACATGCATCTCCGCCTTCAAAGCGCCACCGGTTTCGGATGGTTATTGAACGGTCTTCTCCAAAAGAACATGACCAAAGAAATGGGCAAACTCCATCAGGAATTCAAGTACTTTATGGAGAATGGTGAGGTTCATCCACGAAAGGCGAAAGAACTAAAAAGTAAGTAGTCAATTGCTAGCACGGTAATTGCAATACGCCTGAAAACTAAAAATCAAAACCAATGAACAAATCATTTCAAACCGTAGCAGCCATTTTGGCTTTGACCTTCGTTAGCACTGGCCTAATGGCTCAGGATAAGGAAACAAATAAGGAAACGAAAAAGACGGCCGTCAAAACAGAAAAAGCTGAAGAGAAATCAGAAAGCAAGACCGCAAAGGCCGTTGACAAAGCAGCAGACAAAACCGAAAAAGCCGTAATTAAAGCAGCAGATAAGACCGAAAAAGCTGTGACAAAAGCAGCTGAAGTAGTGGAGAAAGAAGTCATCAAAGCAGCTGATGTGGTGGAGAAAGAAGCCATTAAGGCGGCAGATAAGGTTGAGAAAACCTTTGAGAAGGATGAGAAAAAGTCCGACAAGGACTGAGTTCTGTTACGATACGTTTTCAAGGCTTCACGTTTTCAACGTGGAGCTTTTTTTTGTCCATAAACTTCAGTTACTGAACAGACTTAGAACAGGATGGTCATTCACCGATACACCTTCTTTCTCAGCCGTTTAAACAGTTCAACCAGAAGCCTCATCGAAATAAATTGTAACCACTTCTGTCCCAATCATGTAAAACCCCGTCCAATGACGTTGATTTTCCATGTGGAAAGAATCACATATCAAACTAGAATGTAAAGGCGGATTACACCGCGTTCTTCTTGCGCCTTCAACAGGCGTATTCACCAAAGGCTAAACATCATGAAACTAAAACTGATTGCTACCATAGCCATCCTGTCTTCTGTCGTTTCGGCAAATGCACAAATTTCTAAGCACAGAAAATACGACTGGGGCTGGTCGTATAAGTTGGAAATGCCCGAAACAGGCATGAAATGTGAGTTTCCAGAAAAGCCAACCATCACCACGTTGGCATACGGCTATATGACCGCTGCATCTTTTAAAGATGAGTTGTTTATCGCAGCCAAATTGGAAAACCCATCACCCTACGACCTTCAATGCAAAACAGACGAATTTGCTACGGAAATTAGCAAGGTGCATGGACTTCCAATTCAAAACCTGAAATGGGATAAAATCAGAACAGCCAACGGTCATCTCACCGCTTCTGCCGAAAGTAAAGGTGGCTGGGCCAAGTTTCATATTGATGCCATTGCTACCGAAGATGTGCTCACCATTTTCATCTATGCGCATCATGGCGAACTATCTGTTCCGGGTCACTTCTTTGCCAATTCTTATTCTGTTAATGATATTCCTGAAGGAGACTTACAGTATGCAACGGAAGCGAAGCAAACCATGTACGCCAAATCTCTTGAAAAAGACAAAGGCCGAAGTCTTGTGAGATTGGAGAATACTTCCGTTACACTCGAATGGCCAGCTACCCCCGTTATGGAAGCAAACCGTCATGGTTCTGAGTACATTTTAGACCAGAAAGGTTCGCATTACGCTACTCGTGTCATAGAATCTGGACCACTGATGAGCTATGCGTTCTTCCACGCATTCATAGCTCAAGAGCAGCAAAAATGTGGAGCATCTTATTCTTTGCAAATGATTGCAGACGAAACCGAGACTCCTGTTCAGTTTGATAGAAACAAAGAGGTATTCTTCCGTAAAATGACCTTCAAAACAGAAGACAAAACACACCACCGTTTTTACGTGGCGGCTGATAACAAAATCATTGTTCAGGAATTGGAAACATCAACAGAACCAACTCTAGCAGAAACACGCTATTTGAATACTTTCGAACAATCTGTTCGGAACAAATACGATACGAGAACCCTCGTGTTGAAGTAAACCAGGAAAGTTTGTAGGTGGAGGCCGTCACGCAATATGTGTGACGGCCTTTCTCTTTTTAGAAACTAGCTTTCACAGAAAGAATGAAATTCCTTCCAGGAGCTACGATTCCAGAACTGTACGGACGGTAACGCTGGTCGGTGAGGTTTTCTACACCAGCACTGACCGTAAAGTTTTGCAAGAACTGATACGAAGCTTTAAAATTGAGTGTATACCAACTTGGCGACCACGGATTTCCATTCTCATCTACCGCATAAATCTCGGTCTTGGCTTGCTCCTCTTCTGGTAGATTTTTGTTCTTAACTGCACCGCTGTATTGCGCATTCAACTGCAAACTCAAGGTTTTGTAACGATACGATAAACGTGAAACTCCAAACCAGGGTGCTGCATGGCGCGATGGACTGATTTGGCCATTGTCCAGCTCTTCTCGCCCAACTTGCCAGTTGAAATCGGATGAAAGCCCGAAACCGAGTGGCAACTTCATCTCTACTCCTGCCTGTATTCCATAAACAGTTGCCACAGCGGCATTCTGAATGGCCTGCACTTGGCTCAATTCGCCATCATACATAATGCTGTCCTGTCCGTTGATGGTGAAATCACGTCTTACCAAAGCGTTGGTCAGAATGGTGTAATAGCCAGTCAAGTCCAACTTCACCACATCGGAAATCACTTTTGCAATGCTTGCGTCCACATTATAGGCGTATTCTGATTGTAGGTTCGGGTTTGGAACGGTAACCGCACCTGGTTCCGAATCGAAGACCTTACCTACATCATCCACATTGGGAGCACGGAATGCCGTCCCGAAATTGGTACTTAGCACCCATGTTTTGCTTGGACGATAAACCAATCCGAAACTTCCAGTAAGCGAACCATTGTTCAACTTGGCCTGTGTGAAAGGAAAGTGATAGAACGTAGTATCGAAATCTGCATTGAGCATGAAATGATTGTATCGCAAACCTGCTTGCAAGGTCACTTTCTCATGCACACGGTATTGGTCGGAAACATACACGCCATAACTCGACCAATCTGATTGCGGATAGCGCGTTGCCGCTTCAAACCTCACTCCATTGGAGAGGTTCTCGTCAATTCCAGTAGAAACCACATCATTCCAAACCACTTCCAAACCATAATAGAGTTTGTTCTTGGTTCCGATTGATTTCACAAAATCGAGGTTGCCTGAATAAGCATAGACATTCTCAATGCGCGTTTCGCGATTGAACTTATTAAAATTGCGGCTAATACGACTTTCTTCAAAGAACTGTTGCGCCAAACGGATGCTCATCTGGTCATAGACCGCGTTGTTTCCCTTATGCGTAATGCTCAGCGCATTCATCATCCATTTCTGCGGACCATAACTCCATTCGCCATAGCGTGGCAATCCGTTCTTGTACCGAATGTGGCGGTCGTATCGTGCATAGGAAGATGTTTCTGACCAATGGAATCCGTATTGAATATCCCATTTATCGTTGGGCGTATAGCGAAACTTCTGCATCACATTCATCTGTGTATAGCCAGAAGGTGCCTGAACGCGTGGGTCGTTGTTCGTTACCACCACATCCACGCTGTCTTGCCGTTGCACATAGAATGGGCGCAGGTATTCATCTGGACCGTATGTTCCCATTTTCAAATCGCCAAAACGGGTGTAGGTGGCGCTACTTACCATGGCAAACTTCTTCCAGCCCACACCTACATCAAAATGGCCAGTAAATTCATTATTTGCAGATGAATAGCGCGTAACGGCCTTTCCTTTGAAATTGGGCTTGTCGTTGAGTGAAAGCTGTGGTGTGAGTGTGCGGAAACTCATCACGCCACCAATGGCATCGCTACCGTAAATAACAGAACCAGCTCCGAAGAATATCTCTGTGTTTTCTGTGGCAAATGGGTCTAAAGAAATCACGTTCTGAATGTTTCCACCACGAAAAATGGCCGTGTTCATTCTCACTCCATCAACTGTGTACAACAAGCGGTTGGTGGCAAAACCCCGAATCATGGGGCTACCTCCACCCTGCTGACTTTTCTGCATGAACACCTTTCCCGAAACGGTGAGAAGGTCGGCAGCGGTTTGTGGGTTCTGAAGTGTGACATCCTTGGTTGAAATACTGACAACTTTGGAAGGCACATCACGCGATTCCTGATTCCAACGTGTGGCGGAAACAACTACGGCATCTAGGTTAATGTTGGTAGCGTTAAGCTGCACCTTAAACAAACCTACTTGTAGTTCAGCATAACTTTTCAGAACGGTTTCGTAGCCGAGCGAACGGATTTCAATTCGTTCTTCGTTTTTAAAATCCGAAATATCGGCTTGTCCGTTGTCATTGGTTGCGGCAAACAGCTTGCCGTTGCCAGTCATCAGGGTAGCCATTTCTATGGGTTCGTCTGATTCTTGGTCTTTGATGGTTATTACCTGCGAAAAGGCCGAATGAGACCATGCAAGCAACAACCCGATTAAAAGGATTTGTTTCATTGTTTAAGATTTTGGTTGAAGGTTGTATACAGGTCACCGTGTCTGCCTTAGGCAAATCGGGGTTTATATACAGATGCTAACCCGCCTAAGTCGGACAGCATGACGCGCTAGCAAAAGTCGGCTTAATCAACCCAACTGCGGAGGAGGACTTGGAGGTGTAACGCTCCAAGAACGAAACGGGTGCAAAGCGGTGCATAACTTTGCTTTCGCTTTCTCAACCAAAAGGAAGGCATACAAAGGTATTTCCTCAACAAAAAGGTGCTGTAAGAACTGCGTGAGTTTCTGTTTTTGGTTCTGATGCTGCGGGTCTTTGTTCAAGGCCAAAGCGGTGAGGTCTACTAGTTGGCGATTGAGGGCTGTTTCCTTGTAATCC
>JBDNJH010000258.1:0-10076 GCA_041687875.1 Flavobacteriales bacterium
CCGATTGGCTGCAGAAGCCAAGGCCAAACTAGAAGAAGAGAAACGCCTAGCTACAGAAACAAAAGCCAAGCAGGAAGAAGAGAAGCGTCAAGCCGCTGAAGCAACAGCCGCTGAAGAAGCACTGAAGCTTGCAGAACTAGAAAAACGAAAAGCGGCATCGGAAGCGGAAGAAGCAAAGAAGAAGCAAGTGGACGAACTTGCAAAACAAACCGAAGCGGAAGAATTGAAACAGGAAATAGCGCAGGCAAAGTCTGCCGAGGAAAAGCGTATGGCCACCCTGAAAGCTGAAGAAGACGCCCTCAAAACACTAAAAGCCAAAGAGGAAGACGAGAAGCGATTAGCTGATGCCAAAGCAGAAGAGGAACGAAAAAAAGCTGCAGATATGAAGGCCGAACTAGAATCCAAAGCGGCAGGCAAGGCCAAATTAGATGATGAAGTTCGCGCTCAGAAAAAGGCAGAACTGGAAGAGGAAATGAAACAGGCCAAACTAAAGTCGGCAGAAGAGGATAAAAGACGTGCCCAAATTGAAAAAGAGGAAATAGAAAACCGTCAGCGAAATGCAGACATACAAAGAGCAAAGGAGGAAAAATTGGCTGCAGAAAATGCTGCTGCCCAAGAAAAGAGACGACAGGCAGAGGCTGTGAAAATTGAGGAGGAAAACAGAAAAAAAGTATCGGAAGATGCCGCTTTTGAAGCCGTGAGAAGGCAAAAGGCAAAGGAAGCGTTTGAAGCAGAGCAGCGAGCCAACGCTCAGGCACAATCAGTAGGCGAGGCGCAATCGCGAGAGCGTACAGAAGCACTATCCAAGATGCATGAAGAACGCAAAAGTCTTTCCATTAAAGATGCGGGCAACGTGGTTTCTCGAACGGAAGAAGTTATTGAAGAGGTGAACCGAACCATAACCCAAATAACCATTCAGCGCGAAAACATGACCTACATCTACAAAAAAGTGGTTTACAATTGGGGAGGCGTTTATTTTTTTAGGGATGATGATAGCATTACGGAAGCCGTTTTAAATCTGGAGACAGCCAACTAGTCAAGAACGCAAACAACTATCTGATTAAAGATGAGTTCCGAGCTACATTCTGCCTTAGATGCCCCATTTGCTGAAAGAACACGGCTACTTCGAGAATTCTAAACAAGAAATATTTGGAGATTATCAAGCGGTTTGTTTAGGAAGAAGAAAAAACAACAGGTTTAGACTCCTTAAACTTTCACCGTAAACTGAATGGAGGCCGTTCGTGGTTGCTCCATCTTCAAAGGTCGCAATGAGTATTCGCGGTTCAGGAGGTTATTTACAATAAAAGCCGCTTTCAGCCAATCTGCTATTTGATAGCTGACACGGGCATCCATCACGTAATTCCCAGGATGTTTGTCTCCAATGGCGTAGCCTTTCACATCTGTAAACTCAGTGTCTCCACGAGAGTTGATAATGCCCGTATCAAAAACATCATAACCGGTTCCTATGGTTGTCTCTGATGGCACTCCTGAGTCCATGGCGTAGAGCACCTTATCGATATTCTTCATATAACTGTAATACCTGAATGTATATCCCAATGACAACTTTTTGTAGGATAATTCAATGTCTAAATTGACCAAGTGTTGAAATCTATACTTCAAGATTCTCATCGTATCAATAGACGTACTATTATGAGTATGATTGATGCGTGAACTACCGATAGAATCGGTGTAGAACACAAAATCAGGTTCTATAGCTTCAGGTATGGTATACGTGTATCCCAGAATCAAGGTCATGCCCATGGCCTTGGTAAACTGACCACCGCCCATAACGGATGTTTCAACGCCTCTAACCCGATTTTTACCAGTATTAAGAAATTTGAACCCTGGCAATGGCTCGAAAGAGTAACGACCCATTACAAACTGAATGCTGTTGTTGAACTCTTGCCAGAAACCTACAAGATCGAAGTACCCGAAGAACTTACCTATCTTAAAACCTTGTTTAAATCCAATCTCCATGTTCCAGCTTGTTTCTGGTTCTAAATCAGGATTCGGAAATACCCCCAAACCACCAGAATTGGTAAAGATGTATTTCTCTGCAATGGTCGGAAATCTGTAACCCTGACCGTAAGATCCTCGGATGTAGCTTTCGCGGCCTGCTCTCCAACTTAATCCTGCTCGGAAAACTGGTCTTACTACAAACTCGGTGTCATTTATTTGGAAGTATTCGCCTCGCACTCCCATGGATACGTTCACTACTTTAAAGAATTTCTGATCTAATTGCATGTATAAACTGAAATTCTTGGAATTGTTGACACCAGAGGAATCGCCTCCTACAAAAATTTCAGAATCCGAAGTGGTGTAGGCTCCCGAAACTCCAGCAATCACATTCAATCCCTTCATTCTTTCAAACGTCCGCTGTATTTGATATTCTCCTAGGTAGACCGTGCTTCTTACTGATTGATTGTTAGAGTTGTCGCTATTGTTGAATAAGATGCGAGAGCGAAAAATATGTTGAACTCCTCGTGCAGTAACGTAATTGACGAATGGATCAAGATAAAATGTTGTGATTTCGGTAAGAACCATCGTGCCTGGGTAGGAACGGTAAAGACCACTTTGATCATATTCTGTTGACTGCCACACAAGAGAAAAATTCTTGCTGCTTCGCATGAAGTTACCATTAAGCCCATAGTTGAGTCCGCTAATTTTTTTGTTTCGATGACGAAGGTTGAAATTGAAGCGTCCGCGAACTTCTCTCACATCCTCATTCCGAATATCAGCTACCGTATCTGCATTATTTTCTCGATTAACGTACCCTAATTCTTGAAGTACGCTCGGAAACTTTTCAATAAGTTGCGGATCTACTTGAGAGATAGGTCTTTGCGGGCCGAGGTAGCCGTAATCATAAAGAAAATTACCGCCAATAACCACATCCCACTGTTTCACTTTTCTAGAGTGCATAAAGTTCATGCCTGAGAAGTTGGCTACACCATCCCACCATTTCTTGCCATTGGCTTTGGAGGCGTCCATACCAAAAAAGTTTGCAATTCGTTTTCCTGCCGAAGCATTATCTTCCAGTATTGCACTTCTAAAACCTGTAAAAATATTGACCTTGGTAACTGGCTTTTCCTTTGGATATGCTGTGCGTACGTTAATCGCTCCGCTCAATGCCGATGAGCCGTACAGAACCGAAGCTGCGCCTTTAATTACCTCTATCTGTTCCACGTTCTCAGTTGGAATAAAACTCCACTCTGCTTTTCCTATGTCACCGTTCATAATGGGGAGGTCATCTACCAAAATGGCCACTCGGCTACCAACTCCGAAGCTGTATCCACTTCCGCTTCTAATCTGTGGCTCTTCATCTAAAATGGTCAGTCCGGGGGTTTGCTCCAAAGCTGAAGTAATGTTGGTGGAGCCTCGGTTTTCAATAAGCGAGGGTTTTATCACATCCATTGATACGGTAAGCTCTTCCAATTTTTGCTCAAACTTTCCAGCAGAAATAACAACCGTACCAAGCTGCTCGGTATTCATGCCCATTTCAATATTCATGGTTGTTACCTTGCCCGATTCAATCACAACCGTAATTGTATCTGCCTTCATGCTCACAAACGAACAGATAATCTGGTGCTCGCCAACAGGAATGGTGAAGGAGTATTTACCAGTGACATCCGTTGATGCGCCTTTTGTGCGGTCTACCATCATGAGCACGTTGGCGCCTATGAGCGTTTCATCAGTGGCATTATCTGTAACAACTCCCGTAAGAATTCCTGTTTCTTGTGCGTTAGCAGAAAAAAGACCTGCGCAAAGAAGCACTATAGAAAATAGCTTTTTCATCGTAATTGATTCATTAAAACGAAAAGGGAAATCACTTTCGGTTCAAAGCGTTTCCCTTTTCAAATAAGGTCTTTATCTTATTAAGGATTTACCAATAATTTCCCTGTTCGGACAACCTGCTGGTTCAATGTTCTTATCTGATACAGATACACTCCCGGGACAAAGTTGGCAATGTCAACGGTAGAAGTCCCTGCTCCAATGGTGGCATATTTTATCAGTTTTCCAGTAATGTCCAGTATTTCTATGCTTGCTGCTTCTCCCGTTACGCTTTTGATGTTCAGTATTTCTGTGGCCGGATTAGGATAAACACTCCAATCGGTATTGGTGTAAGCCTCATTAATTCCTGCTGGGACAGCAATAAAATGTACCGAATCGATGTAGAAAACAGAACCTACTACTGCCTGACCTTGTGAACCATCTCCCCAACTAGAACTAAAAAAAAGGCTCAATTTCTGTGGTGTTTGACCCGAGGCTACAGGCGTAATTGGGGCAGAAAAACGTGTCCACGAACCTACATTTTGTGAGAAGTTTACTCGAGTATAAGAAACCGTATCCATGTCATTGTTAGATAGGAACATTACCTGTGTGTATGCAGAATCGTTGGTAGCAGGAGCATATTTGTAAAATCCAACAATACTGTCTGGAATCATTGCTGTATAAGCAGAGCCACCTTCTTGCCCTCCACTATTTGCACTACATATCAAAGTGGCGGTTGTGAGAACACCATTTACTTTAATGTTTCCGAAGGCAGGAAGTGTTTCCAGCTTTGCTGAATAAGTACCAGAATAGGCATCTGTAGATTTCGTAACAGCTAACTGGTTAATCAATTCTGAACATTGGTTACCAGTGTTCCAGTCAACAGGCTCATCGTAAGTATTGGAAATAGAACCGTTGTAGGTTTGCCAATTTTCGAAACTTTGATTGGTTGGCTGTGATATCTGTGCTGTTGCTACGGTAAAAAAGAATGCTCCGCCAAGTATTGAGAATAATGATTTTTTCATGTTCAAGTATTGTTCGGTTAATAGTTCAAAGGTAGAGATTGCCCTCTGACAGCAACTTGATATTTATCCACAGGATTTTGGGGAAAACTCATACATTCTGCAGAAACCAATTGCGATTTTAAAGCTGATTTCGATTCAATCTGACCTTACACGGTCAATCCTTGTTTAGCAAAGAGCTGCGCTAGTTGGTCAACTGTATGGTCAATCTCCTCCTTCGTGTTGTATTTACTGAACGAGAATCGGATGGCAGGACGCTTCATATCACGCACCAACTCGGCCAAAACGTGAGACCCAACATTGCTTCCAGAAGAACAGGCACTGCCGCCAGAAGCAGAAATGCCCATGATGTCAAGATTGAAAAGCAGCATTTCTGAGATTGGCGTGTCAGGAAAGCAGACATTAAGCACGGTATAAAGCGAATTCCCTTCAGCATCACCATTAAAGTGAACATCAGGAATGGAGGCTTTCAACTTTCCAATCATATAGGTTTTCAGTCCTTGAATATGCTGCTGATGCCCATCCAACTCACCATAAGCCACTTCCATCGCCTTGGCAAGACCAACTATACCATAGATGTTCTCCGTTCCCCCACGCATGTTTCGTTCCTGCGCACCACCATGAATCATTGGTTTGATACGAACATTTGAGTTGATATATAGGAATCCAATTCCTTTTGGCCCATGAAATTTGTGTGCCGAGGCCGTAACGAAATCAATATCCAACTCCGAAATATTGAACTCGTAGTGACACATCGTTTGCACCGTATCAGAATGAAAATAAGCGCCATTCGCTCTGCAAAGCGCTGACACCTTTTTCAGATCAATAAGGTTTCCAATCTCATTATTGGCATGCATCAACGAAACCAGCGTGTTCTCATCTGTTTGAAGGAGTTGCTCCAAATGCTCAAGATTTATGTGGCCGTTATCCGTCAGTTTTACGAAACTCACCTTCACATCGCCTTCGGCCTCTGCAACTTCCACAGAATGAAGTACTGCGTGATGCTCGATTTTTGATGTGATGATGTGCTTAATACCAAGATCTCGAATACTGCACAGAATAGCCATGTTGTCGGCCTCCGTACCTCCCGAAGTGAAGAAAATCTCGGCAGGAGAAACTTTCAAAAGGGAAGAAACAGTACGTCTTGCCTTTTCAATCTCGGCTCGCGCCTTTCTGCCAAATCCATGAACCGATGATGGGTTTCCGTAGGTTTCCTCCATCACCTTACAGATTGCTGCAATCACCTCAGCATCAATCTGAGTAGTAGCCGCATTATCAAGGTAAATGTTCATGCTATTCTAATTTGATTGGCAAAGTTGGATACAAACCGAATCCAATATTGAATTTCTCTGACAAAAGTGGTGAATTCAAAAAAAAGTGTCATTCCGAGTGCGCGAGGAATCTCCTTCAATTAACCTCATTGAGATTCCTAGGCTCGTTCCTCGCTCGGAATGACATTCTACTGCTTCATCAATTCTTTGATGTCCTCTATGATTTTGTTCGCCAAATTCTCAGCCGTGCTTTCGTTCTCGCTTTCGCTATAGATGCGAATAATTGGTTCTGTGTTTGACTTGCGAAGGTGAACCCATTCCTTATCAAACTCAATCTTTACTCCGTCAATCGTATTCACAGGTTGAGATTTGTATTTCTTTTCCATTGCAACCAAAATTCCGTCAACATCCGTTTCGGGCGTAAGCGCAATCTTATTCTTAGAAATGAAATAGCTTGGATAAGACGTGCGAAGTTTACTCGCTGTCTTTCCAGTTTTAGCCAAATGCGTTAGAAACAATGCAATTCCGACCAGCGCATCACGTCCATAATGCAAATCTGGATATATGATTCCTCCGTTGCCTTCACCACCGATAACAGCATTGGTTTCCTTCATCATGTTCACCACATTCACTTCGCCAACGGCACTTGCTTTGTAGGTTCCACCTGCTTTTTCGGTCACATCACGTAGTGCCCGAGTGGATGAAAGGTTGGAAACTGTGTTTCCTTTCTTTTGACTCAAAACGTAATCAGCAACGGCAACAAGCGTGTATTCTTCTCCGAACATTTCGCCATCCTCGCAAACCATTGCCAAACGGTCAACATCTGGATCAACCACAAAACCGACATCAGCTCCACTCTTTTTGATAACCGAAGAAAGTTCAGTTAGGTGTTCTGGAAGGGGTTCAGGATTGTGCGGAAACTGACCCGTTGGCTCGCAGTACAGCTCAGTTACTTTTTCCACACCCAATGCTTTCAGCAGCTTTGGCAACGCAATTCCTCCTGTTGAATTAACGCAGTCAATCGCTACATGAAAATTGGCTTTTCGGATCACCTCCACGTCAACCAACGGAAGATCCAACACCATTTGAATATGACGTTCGATGTAATCATCTATGGTTGTAATGGTTCCTAATTTATCGACCTCCGAAAAATTAAATGCATCATTATCAGCGATTTCAAGGAGCTCGGCTCCATCTTCAGCAGAAATAAACTCGCCTTTATCGTTCAGTAATTTGAGCGCATTCCACTGTTTTGGATTGTGGCTTGCGGTAAGAATGATTCCTCCATCCGCTTTTTCGGCAGTAACCGCCACTTCTACAGTTGGCGTGGTAGAAAGGCCAAGATCAATCACATCGATACCACAACCAATCAAGGTTCCTGTAACCAATCGGTTCACCATTTCACCTGAAATACGAGCATCGCGTCCAACAACAACGGACAATGATTTCTTATCTGAATGTTTCTTTAGGAACTCAGCATAAGCCGCTGTGAATTTCACCACATCCAAGGGCGTGAGCCCATCGCCCGTCTTCCCGCCTATTGTTCCTCTAATTCCAGAAATGGATTTGATCAATGTCATCGCTCAAATTTTTTGCAAATGTATCATTTCGGGTGGTCGGACAGCGTGAGTTGTGGCTCTAGCGTTAGAGATTGAAGCGGCATCCTTTTTTGAGGAACGAGAAAAAGATACAGCGGAAAGCCCGCCCCCCTTCCGCCTCAAGCGGATTGGGGGAACGCCCAAAAACAAAAAAGCGCGAAAATTTCTCTCCGCGCTTTTAACTTATACTTCTATCAGGAATTATCCCATGATAGTTCCAAGCTTCATAGCAACACTCATGTCGCCTTTCACTTTGATTTTACCGCTCATAAAAGCGTTCATTGGGTTCAAGTCTCCTTTTAGCATGGCAGTTAGATCTTCCATGGCCACATCCACTGTGCACTGAGCTTCAGTTGCATCGTTTACGGTAACTACGTTGGCATCTCCCAAACCGTTCAGCATTACATTTTGCTCACCGAAGTTGAACTTCAATGTGTTTCCTAGCGGCTTAGCTGCTGCTGCTTTCTCCTTAATTGCACTCTCAATTGCTTCAAAACTCATGACTGGTTTTTTATCGTTTGTATTAGAATTTGTTTCTGTCTTTTTAGCCTCAACTGGCTTTGATTTGGGCGCTGAAGATACTGATCCAGTGCGTTGGTAGGAAGTATCATCTATGACCATTTTGGCAATAATTTCACGCATTATTTCGCTAGAGCCTCCACCGATGGTTCCCACACGGCAATCGCGGTACGCACGCGCCATCTTGTAATCTTCCATAAAGCCGTAACCGCCAAAGCTTTGCAAGCATTGCGTCATTACTTTTTCGGCCAATTCGCTCGATAGCAATTTGGCCATGGAACACTCTTTTACAATGTACTCTCCTGCTTCGTGCTGACGAGCGCAATGCAATACAAACTGCTTGTTGGCTTCCACCTCAGAAATTAACTGTGCCATTCTGTGGCGAAGCACTTGGAATTTGTTGATGGAACGTCCAAAAGCATGTCGTTCGCTCATGTATAGAAGCGTGTACTTAATAGCCCATTCGCAGGATGCGTAACCAGCAATAGAGCCAACCAAACGCTCAACTTGCAATCCGCCCATCAAATAATAAAAGCCTTGGCCTTCATCGCCTATAATATTCTCAACTGGAACCTTCACATTATCAAAATGCAATTCTGCTGTGTCGGAAGCATGCCATCCAAGCTTCTTCAACTTGTTGCGCGTTATACCTTCAGAATTAAGGTCAATCACAAGCAAACTAACTCCAGCCGCTCCCATTGCTGGATCTGTTTTAACAACTGCCACTATGAAATCGCCATACACACCATTGGTGATGAAAGTCTTAGAACCATTCACCACGTAATGGTCGCCATCCTTAATGGCTTTGGTCTGAATGTTTGCAACATCAGAACCAGCTCCTGGCTCAGAAATTCCGATACTGGCAATCCACTCTCCCGAGATTACTTTGGTTAAGTATTTCTCTTTCAGAAACTCGGAACCGTGCTTATGGAGGTACGGAGATGCCATATACTGCTGAACCGCTGGCAAAATCATAAATCCACCGCTTTCGCACTTAGAAATCTCTTCCATAAAGATGACCGAATACATAAAATCAGCATCCATTCCCCCGTATTTCTCAGGATAATTCAACCCGAAATAGCCCATCTCACCGAACTTCGGCCAAAGGTCTTTCGGCATGCGTTGCTCTTCTTCCCATTGATCAATATTGGGCATTACCTCACGGTCTAGGAAATCCCGTAAACCCTGTCTGAAAATCTTGTGTTCTTCTGTAAACATTTGTTTTTGTTTTTACCGCAAAGGCGCTGAGTTTTTCGCTGAGTTTGCAAAGAAAAACTTTGCGCTCTTTGCGATTTCTTTGCGTCTCCGCGGTTCGTTTTTAATTGTATTTCACTTCATCAATCGCCATTTTGGCAATAATCTCTTTCATTATTTCACTTGTTCCGCCACCAATTTGCCCCAGACGACTGTCGCGCCACATTCTGGCAGCTTGGTAATCTTCCATATACCCGTATCCGCCAAGAAACTGCACCACTTCAAAGGTCACTTTATCTGAAAGTTGAGTAGCTAATAGTTTCGCCATTGCTGCTTCTTTCACGATGTATTCTCCTTTGGTAAAACGGTCACATAGGTAATAGACAAACTGCTTCTGTTGTTCAATCTCAGCAGCTAATTGTGCTACGCGATGACGTAATTCTTGAAACTTAGTCAACGGTCTTCCGAACGCCTCACGCTCTCGCATGTAGCTCAATCCATATTTCAACGCATATTCCGAACCAGCAACTCCGCCAATGGCCATAATGAGACGTTCCAAGGCGAACTGTTGCATGATATAATAGAAACCTTGGTTCTCTTGTCCGAGCAACGCATTGGCAGGAACACGCATATCAGTAAACGCCATTTCTGCTGTATCTGAAGCACGCCAACCGAGCTTGTCTAGTTTGGTTGCAGATAGCCCA
>JBDNJH010000259.1:0-23339 GCA_041687875.1 Flavobacteriales bacterium
GGTTGTCATGCTGACGAAGGAAGCATCTCTATTTTGTATGCAGTAGTTCTGAGGTTCCTCGTTCCTCGGAATGACAAACGGTTGTCATGCTGACGAAGGAAGCATCTCTATTTTGTACGCAGTAGTTCTGAGGTTCCTCGTTCCTCGGAATGACAAACGGTTGTCATGCTGACGAAGGAAGCATCTCTTTTTGTACGCAGTAGTTCTGAGATTCCTCGTTCCTCGGAATGACAAATGGCGGCATAAATCGTTAATCACTGTTCGTTAATCGTTTTTCGCC
The DNA here is from genome assembly GCA_041687875.1 of Flavobacteriales bacterium. Classification (GTDB taxonomy): domain Bacteria; phylum Bacteroidota; class Bacteroidia; order UBA10329; family UBA10329; genus UBA10329. Next base: position 281 of record JBDNJH010000259.1, read on the forward strand.
AATCAAATCAGTAAGTGATTGCCCTGGGTAAACTCTGCCTCGGAGTGACACGGCAACCCAACTTCGTTATCTTGCGGCACATCCAAAAAACATGACCAGACCCACTAAGCAGCCATCACTTCTTCAATCGTTCATTCCGCTCATTTTCCTTGTTGCCCTATTGGGAACCAACGTGGCGTTCTATGGCGATAATTCGTTGGGTGGAGCCAACCAGATTGCGTTGCTTCTTTCGGCTGGTGTGGCTGCATTTGTTGCCATGTTTAATGGCGAGAAGTGGGACGTTTTGTTTGATGGTGCCGTTTCGAGCATCAGCAGCGCATTACCAGCGCTCATAATTCTGTTGATGATTGGAGCTTTGGCCGGAACGTGGCTCATTAGCGGAGTTGTTCCAGCTATGATTTATTACGGTTTGGAAGTGCTTAACCCAACCATTTTTCTGTTTGCAACCTGCATTGTCTGTTCCATTGTTTCGGTTGCCACAGGAAGCTCATGGACCACGGTTGCAACTGTTGGTGTTGCGCTTATGGGAATTGGCCGTATTCTCGGTTTCAGTGATGGAATGATTGCAGGAGCTATCATTTCAGGAGCTTATTTTGGAGATAAGATGTCGCCACTTTCAGACACTACCAACCTGGCACCTGCCATGGCGGGAACAGACCTTATTACGCACATCAAACACATGATGTGGACCACCTTTCCGTCCATTACCATTTCAGCATTAATCTTCTTGGTTCTAGGGTTTACGTCTGGTTCGGGTGCAAATCTCGAGGGGGTTGAGTCTCTACAAGCCGCCATCGCATCAAAATTCAATATTAGTTTGTGGTTGTTTTTAGTGCCAATTGCAGTTATTGGCTTAATCGTTAAGAAAGTTCCTGCCGTTCCTGCATTGCTGGCAGGTGCGATTTTAGGTGGGATTTTTGCCGTTATTTTCCAACCAGATGTAATCTTGGGTTTGGCAGCAGAAGGTTCTAGTTTTTCAAAAGCTGCTTACATGGCTGTGGTAGATTCAATGACCACGAACGTGGCCGTTGAATCTGGAAATGTGGTGGCTGATGAATTGCTCACATCTGGAGGTATGAACGGTATGCTTGGCACCATTTGGCTCATTATCTGCGCCATGACTTTTGGAGGAATTATGGAAGCAAGCGGCATGTTGGAGCGCATTGCACAGTCAATTCTCCATTTGGCCAAGACCACAGGTTCGCTTATTGCTGCTACTGCTGGTACATGCTTGGTTTTCAACGTCACCGCTTCGGATCAGTATTTGGCCATCGTAGTTCCTGGAAGAATGTTTGCGAAGGAATACGAGAAGCGCGGACTGGCACCTGAAAACCTAAGCCGAACACTGGAAGATAGCGGAACAGTCACCTCAGCCTTAGTTCCTTGGAATACGTGTGGGGCATATCACGCAGGTGTGTTGGGAGTGGCAACGGGAACGTACCTGCCGTTCGCGTTCTTCAACATCATCAGCCCCTTGATGACCGTATTGTTCGGATATATGGGATGGAAAGTGAATGACCTCAAAAAGGCCGGGGCCGAATAAAAATCAGCAGGGAACGGTGATTTTTAGACTGAAATAGCAGACGGTATCATCCATTTCCTGAAAGGAGAATCCAAGTTGATTTCCTGATTTCTTCTTCATATCAATCAAACCAAGACCCGCACCGCCTTTGGTAGAAAATTTTACTACGGTCTGTTTCATGATCACACCATAAAGGAATTTGATTTCCTCATCGTTGAGACTATTTATCTTCTTGATTTTATCTTCCAACACGGCTCGTTCACCGTTAGAAACCAAATTCCCAATGTTGATGGTGATGTTCTCTTCATCCTTTCCGACAATGAAAAGAGGTTTAAACCCGTAATCATTTCCTTTGAGAGGATATGAATGCAGTTGTAGGTTCTGTAAAGTTTCTATGGCAATGTTGACGATTTTCCGCTTTTTCTGGCGGTCAACATCCAACGCATCCAAAATGTCTTCAATTACTGGAAGTGTATCCAATAGTATCTGCTTATCAACCATCCCTTCAAATTCATAAAGGATGGCTGCTTCGCCAATCAGAGCATATTTATCAATTCCTACAGCCATTCCATAAACCGATTCCGAATCTAATGATTTTGCGTGGTATGAGAGCGAAAATTTAGCTTAACAGACCAAGAACTTCACCTAATCTAACTTGCTCATTCTTCTGTTTATTATGTTTTCACCCGCCTGTAAGCTGAAAATATAAACTCCCGAAGACACATTACGTGGTACGTTCACCTCCATGTAATTGAGGCCGTTTTGCATCTGTCCGAAGTTCTCGGAAAGAACAATTTTACCAGAAACATCTGTCATTTGAATCCGCACATTTCCTTTTTCAAACAGGTTAAATTGCACAATAAATTGTTCGACAAACGGATTTGGGTAGGCACTTACTATGATTGGCTGATTTTGGATTTCGCCAATTCCAACGCTTGAATCAGGATTAGAAGTTGGCGCCAACGAAGGGTAAACACCTGCCGGTGCTGCTGCGGTTGCTTGGGTCAAATGGTTATCGCCATCGTTGGTAAGCCAACCGGTTCCCCAAGTGGTACCCGTGTAAGTAGGGTTTGTCACACTTGAAACATAAAACCAATCCGATTGTGCGGCTTGGTCGGTTAAATCGAGGATGAGATAACCCTTTTGCGTCAGGTCTGCATATTTCATGTGCGGATTAAGAGAAAGAATTAGATTCTGCCCAACTGGAATCGGAAAACTTGCCGAAGTAACGCTGGTTACCACATATTCCACCCCAACCGAACCAGCACCAGTACTAGCAACATAATTATCTCCAGGCAAATCATTTGCCCACGATGTGTGAATATCACCTGTCAATACCACTGCATTGTCAATGTTGTTTCCAAATAAATGGTCGAAAAGGCTGTCGCGCTCTGCCGGATAACCGTCCCACTGATCGTTGTTTACAGGAAATCCAAATGCGGTGAGCGGGGCCACCATCACCTGCTGACCAATTATCTTCCATTTTGCGACAGAGTTGCTCAAATTGTCATAAAGCCAATGGCGTTGCTCGTGGCCCAAAAGACTGCGGTCAGTAGCAATTCCCACGTTCTGCTCATCGCGGTCGTAAAGTCGCGTGTCCAGCATATTCAAGTCTGCCAAATCACCAAAACTGAAGTCACGGTAGCGTCTTGTCGGATTATTCGCATCCGGAACGCGTATTGGAAGCCACTCCGTATTGGCCTGAATTCCGTATGCTTTTCGATCAACCCAAAATCCTTCCGAACCTTCGGTATGATTGCCCGCACCACCAGAATAAGAATTGTTTGCAGTTTCGTGGTCATCCCAAATAATGATGAACGGATATTGCTGATGCGCTGCACGCAAGTCCGGATCAAGTTTGTAATGCGAATAACGCATCCGATAATCGCTCAGGTCTATAATCTCGTTGGCCGGTTCGTTCGTTCTTTCAGAAATGTTGGAAGAATAACCACCTGTTTCATATTCGTATATATAGTCGCCCAAATGTAAAATGCAATCCATGTCATTTCGGGTAGCCATATCCTTGTATGCGTGATAAAAGCCATGCTCGTAGCTTTGGCAAGAAACCACTCCAAATCGCAAATGGTCAACACCTCCTGTTGGGGCTGTTCGTGTTCTTCCAATCAAAGAGCGTACTCCGTTGTATTCAAAATCGTAATAGTACCAGTTATCAGAAGCAAGGCCAGTCACATCAACTTTAATTGTCCAATCTGCGGTTGAATCTGCACTTGCCGTACCGCTAGCCACCACATTGGCAAAAAGCGTATCCGTAGCCATTCTCCAGTTCACACCCACGGCATCAGTACTGTTTAGCGTGATACGTGTCCAAATAATAATGGCATCCGAAAGCGGATCACCAGAAGCAACACCGTGATAAAACGGTTCCAATGCTGGGTCTAATGCATTTCTAGAATGGTCGGTTGGAATGGCTTCATTCTGTGCTAGTACAGCAACCGAAACGAACGTCAGGAAAAAGGCAAAAAGTGATTTCATGAATGTGTTTTTATAAGGTATAAAAGTATGGGTTAGGCTCGATTTTCAATTGTTTGTTTGGATACTCGTCTGCAATACTACGGAATGACTACTTTGGTGTTTGAACATCAAACCAAAATCAATTAAAATGAGCAAACCCGTTATAGCACAAAAAGCACCGTACGTAGTAAATCTTGAACCAGGTGTTTACGCTTGGTGCTCCTGCGGAAAAAGCAGCAAACAACCTTATTGCGATGGTTCGCACAAGGGAACTGAATTTTCTCCAGTAATTGAAAAACTGACAGAAGCTAAAAAAGTAGCTTGGTGTGGTTGCAAGCAAACAGGCGGCAAACCCTATTGTGATGGTTCGCATTCCAAACTATGAATCTGCAATCCTGATGTAACTCACCCTCGTCCCTTATCTCTTGTCTCTTATTAAAAGGGACGGCCTCTGATGGTTTCCCGTCAGAGGCCGTTTTTTGCAAACCCGTAAGCCAGATCCTGTTTTAGCCTACCATTTATCTATGCAACCTACCCATCAGGAAAGGGCGAGCCACCCTTAAATCCTGACCTATTTGGTCTTGCAGCCCGCAAGGTTTGTCCCATTCCGATGTTACCACCAAAACGCGTGAGCTCTTACCTCACATTTTCACCCTTACCCCGATAAATCGGAGCGGTCATTTTCTGTGACACTTGCTGTTGCCAAGGAATTCCTCCCCCAACACCCGTGCTTGCGAACGGTGCGGTGCTCTGCGCTGTCTGGACTTTCCTCCCCCGAAAGAGCGGTAGGCCGATTTGCGCTGCGAAGTTAATTTATTGGGCGTGTCCCCGATGAAAAATCGGGGTCGGGTCGTCCGCTATATCTTTTCTTTCCCCGCCATTATCAGCGCCAAGTCGAACGCCAAGAAGAGGGAAAGAAAAGGATGCCGCTTCCACCCCTCACGCAAGCCTTCGAGCAAGCTTTCAAGAAGCCGCCAATTCCATCAAACCCAAAAAGTTGGTTAGCCAATAAGATTCACAACCGTAGCCCCAACGCCATATTTGTGGAAAGCGCCATCTTCAAACGAAAGCGCATATTCCGTCAACTCCTTGCGAATTGCTTCCTTCAAACGACCCGTTCCAACCCCATGAATAAACGTAATTTGAATGTATTTGTGGGTCAGCGCGTGATGCAACCGCTGCTCAAAATGATTCATTTGAGTCAAGAACTTCTCGTGGTCGGGCATATCGGAAGGGTCCAGGCCGAGAATGGATTCCAAATGCAAATCCACTTCCTCCTCAAGTGTTGGTAGCGATGGTTTCTGAAATTCCTTAAATGTCCTTGAAGGTCGAGAAATTGGAGCAATGACAACCTTTTCATTCTCAACTGGAACAGAAATAGCTGGATTTTCAATGCCATCATACAGCAGATAATTCCCTGTCTTTACGAAGCGCGTAGCTTTTATTTTAATCGAACTGGAAATCGGTTTTCGGCTTTCATATCCGGTTGTTCCAAAGAAAATCACATCCACATTCAAATTACCAACCGAACCTACATCCTGTCTTCGTAACTCTTGAACAACCTGATCCGAATTCGGAAGAATTTCTCCATGAAACAGACTAAACCACTCTTCGTTTTCTTTGGCCGCAATGTTTACTAGAAGATGATAATTGGAATTGTTGACGAACAGCAAATCAAGATCTCCCGTTTCTGGCTTCTCACTTTTTGTTGAAACAAATGCTAACGCCAATTCTGGCAACTGCTCCACTTTCGGGCCTTTTACAATCGGTTTAGGAATCGTTTTCGGCTGAACTATCTGTGGTGCCGCAACTTTTGGTTTTTCAACCACATGGTCGCGATTAGCAGGAACAAGTTTGCTGATGGGGTGCGGATACTGCAGGCCCCATTCATCTTCAACAAGAGCCGTTTTTGGGTCAACAAATTTGATGATGGTAGCTTCGCCAACGTCATCGAGGAAACGCACTTTTTCACCGACTTTAAACATTGGTTAGAAATAAACCGCGTGAAACTTGACCTTCTGAATGGAGTTGAACTCCACGGTAGGAAACGGTAGCTTGATGATGTTGACAGCTTTAAAAATGGTTCGAAGCCACTTTTTGTTTGTTCTAATCTTGGTCAAATCCACGTCAAGAGAAAGGTAAAATTGCCGGTGACGAATGAAATTCGGGAGTTCTTCTCCATCGTCATTAAAGCTAGGATTGGTCAGGCCGCCTATCATTCCGTCAGCACCAAATCCGACTGCTACATTCAACCATCTTGGAAATTTGCTTCCATCATTTAAAAACGAATGAATATTGGCCGAAAACCAATAGGTCTGGCCATTGTAATCCTTCATCAGTTGTGTACCGAAACTGTTTCCTAAAAGATTTGGCCTGTACTGAGCGTAACGCGATGGATGGTAAGAAATTTTGGGTGTTATACGCTGCTCATTCCAAGCTAATTCTTGAATAATAACAGCAAATGAACCAGCCGTATTGACCGTGAAATCGCTTAGAGAAAATCCCCAACCGGCAGAAAAGCCGTCTAGAATTTCAATACCAGCCAAGTAAAAACTACCCATAAAACCACCTGCCCAAATGCTGGTTTTACGATTAAAACCTGCCCATCGCATTAAATCGATGTAGTAATAACCAATGGCATAGCTGGTAAGAAAATGTCCTGCTTTGTCCATTTGCATCCACTCACGACTATCGTCAAACGTGTGCAACTTAGAACGTGGTACGTGTGCATACCAAAGCTCATTCAATCCCACCACAGAACCTACCCAAAGTGCCGCGCTTCCACCTCCAAGACCCCAAGCACGAGGCTTGTTGATAGTGTCGGAATAGGTTTTCCAATCGAGGTGGGTTTTCTGTGCACAAACGCTTTGTGTGAAACAGGCAAGAAATAGGAAAATCAAGAGATACTTGAACATGGGGTAAAAGTAGGAATATGCAACTGCGTTAAGGACGGTAGCGGCATCCTTTTTTGTTTTTCGCAAAAAAAAAATCCATCCGCCTTAGGCGGACTGACCCCGATTTTTCATCGGGGGAACGCCCAAGGAAACTGGAGACAAGAGATAGAGATAAGAGGCAAAAGGAACACACAGGAAATCCGAAATTCTAAATTCTAAAATCGTAAATCCGAAATGGCTGTTAATGGTCTGTATGCTGCCTGAAATTGGTGAAAAATGGAGTTTGGCACTGTATTGGTTTACGCAAGCATTAATTATTATTCACTAAAACTGTAAATCATGAAAAAGCTCACATTAGTACTCGCAAGCGTTTTCGCCATTTCCGCTCAATCAATGGCTCACGGAAATGGGTTCGCTAACATTAACAGCTACGCGGATGCGTTCGTTTTTGACGAGATGGGAGTGACTTTTTCTGTGTATCCTGATGGTGAATTCGACTTTTATCTGCCAGGGAATCAGCAATCGACAACTGTTAGTAATGGTTTTGTGAATGTGACCTACAACTCGGGTTACAATTACAATCCTTACGTTCAATACGATGATTTTGGAGCGGTGATTCAGGTAGAAAATGTGCCTGTTTGGTATGACTATTATGGCCGTGTAAACCAGATTGGTGACGTGATGATAAGTTACCGAGACCAACGGGTTTGCCGCGTTGGTGGACTTCAGGTCTATTACAATGGCTTTGGGAATTACGCTTACCACACGGGATTCATCAACACGTGGAATCCATATTTCGTGTATCGCCCATTCTATGCTTGTTTCGCCCGTCCTGTGGTTAACCTTTGTTTCGTTAGTGCTTCGCCTTACAGACAATACTACACGCCAGTTCGGTACACCTATTACAGACCATACTGGGATAATGTAAGACCATGTTACGCTACAATTGGACACACGTATCGCCCTAATGGCTACGGACAAGCACACCACCGATACACGCAAAGCGCGGGCCAAGGCGAGGTTGCTGTTGTAAGAAGTAGAAGAACGGTAACGACTGCTGATGCAAGTCCAAGACCTTCTAGTGTGAATCAATCAACCGTGAATCGTGCAGATGCTACAACTCAACGTTTTGCAGGAAATGCAACTAGTGTTCGCTCGAATAATGGAACGCGTCAGACTTCGGATGTTCGCCAGTCTTCGTCTAACTCAAATGCTGGACGTGTGGCTCGACCTGCAACTGAAGTTCGCCAACCAGCTGCAACGCAACCAAGAACGGTTCAGTCTGCACCTGCAAGAACGAATACTAACAGTAGAATTGCGCCTTCGACCAGTCTGAGCAGACCTGCTGCTACAACTCAGTCGCGTAGCAATGCAAGTTCTGCGGCTGTTTCTAGGCCAAGTACTTCTGCTCAAACAGCACCTGCAAGAAGTTCGGTAAGCTCGGCTGCTAGTAGAAGCTCTGTTTCTAATGCTCCTTCAAACAGCAGAACGTCAACTGCTCAAACGCAGCAGAGTTCAAGCTCGAGAAGTGCGGTTTCTAAACCAGCTGCTAGTTCAACCTCAAGCGTGTCTAGTTCACAGCCAAGTAGAAGCTCAAGTTCGGTTCAAGCACCCACCAGAAGCAGTGTTCCTTCAAGTTCTTTGAGCAAGGGAAGTGTGTCAAAAACCAGCTCTTCTAAGAGAGCAAACTAAGAGATTGGCAAAATTGAAATGTAGAGGGCGTCCGACATAGTCGGACGCCCTTTTTTATATCTCAATAATAATTCCGAATGAAGGAAGCACATTTCCGGTAACGTTTTCAATTCTATCCAATTGATAACGAGAAGCATCGTTAGGGTCTAGGAGTGCGTTGCCATTAGCATCTCGTCTCAAAACGTAATTAGGGGGCTGTTGAGCTCGGAATGCGTATACATTCTGTATATCTAAATACAGGTTGAGCGCCCACTTTTTGAAGAACCATTTTTTGTCTACGCGCAGGTCTAGAAAGTGAGCTGGCATCAATCGCTCGCCATTCAGTTGAGAAAAATCGCGGATGGCACCTCGGTTCAAATTCCAAACAGGAATGAGTGCAGATGTTTCTTCATCGGCTGGCGTGTAAGGCGAACCGCCTGTGAAACGCCATCTCAAACCAACTTCCCAGTTGCGCTTGAATTTCTTTCCTCCAGTCAATGAAATCAAATGTTGAGCGTCCCACGAGGAAGGGATGAAATCGCCTTTGTAATCCTGAAACTCGCTACGGACAAACGTGTAAGCAAGGATTCCGTAAAAATTCTTCCAGAGTTTTTGCTGCACAAGAAGTTCCACTCCGTACGCACGTCCTTCATTGTCGGATGTTACCTCAGCGTTGCCAATTACGCCAAAATCAGCTCCAAGGTTGGCCAATGAAATACTGTCTTGAACCAAAAACGGGTAATTCTCCCAGAACTTAAAAAATCCCTCGACTGAAACTTTCAACCCAGTTTGAGTAATGAATTCGCCACCTAGAACGGCATGGTTTGAAGCAATGTACTTGAGCCCATTTTCCTTATTTACAAGGGTTCCGCTGTTGTTTCTGAAACCGAGTGTTGTGTAAGGCGGCATCTGGAAATATCGACCAACATTTGCGCTCAAGTTAAACTGATCATTAATGGCGTAGGAGATAGAAAAACGTGGCGAGAACGTTTCGTAGGTCTTCGCCATTTGAGTAGAATAACTGTTACCATCGACCCTCGCTCCTAACGACAGAAGAAGCCTTCCATTAGCAAACGAACGACTAACCTGACCGAAAGCACCCCATTTATGAATATCAACGGCTGAGCTGAAATTAATCTCGCCAAAATTAACCTCTCCAATGGAGTCACTAGGCAAGATAATTTTTGTGAAAGTGGAATTGTTGTAGCGTGCAAATTCGTACAGAACTCCGTAGTTGATTTTCCAGCCTTTATCTCGCCAGTTGTTCTCAAATCTCAATTTATTTTCGATTTCCTGACTCTTGTAGTTCAGGATGAGGTTAGTATCGACCTCAATGTTGTCGGTGTATTTAAATGCTTCGTTGTTCAACATATTTCTGCTTACAACAAATTCGGAATAGCCTTTTTCCCGATAATTTTTCCAGTTAACACCCAATGCGTAATTCCATTGATTGTTGACGGGCAAAATTTCGACCAACCGCTTCTGGTCATCATCCAAATTATCGCTCAAATTGAGTTTGAACTGATCGATGGCACCAAGGCCAATCACAGTAATTTCATTTTTATCGTTGATTTTGGCCTTATACTTCAACTGAAAATCGTCATAGGTTGGAAGAAAAGGCAATCCGAGTGCTTGGAAAAGAAACTGCAGATAACTCCTTCTATAGGAGAACATAAACGAATGTCCTTTGGCAATAGGGCCTTCAATGGTAATTCCAGCATCGCTTGAACCGAGGGTGAAGTTTCCTCCAATACGATCTTGGCGGGGATCTTTCAATTTGAAATTTAAAACCGAACTCAGTGTATTTCCTCTATTTGCGGGAAAAGCACCTGAGAAGAATTCTACTTCGCGAATAAAATTCACGTTAATCAGTCCGACCGGACCACCAGAAGCTCCTTGCGTTGCAAAGTGATTGATATTCGGGATTTCGATGCCATCGAGGTAAAATCGGTTCTCATTTGGAGCACCTCCTCGTATAATTAAATCGTTTCTAAATGCAACCGAACTCGCCACCCCAGGAAGCGATTGTAGGGCTTTTGAAATGTCACGGTTTCCTCCTGGATTCCGCTCAATTTCATTCACGCCAATTGTTCTTACCGAAACAGGACTTTCCTCTTTTTTCTCAAACGGATTGGCTTTCACGACAACCGCATCGAGCGTTTTGCTGTCTTCTTCGAGTTTAAAATCGACCTGTGCAGGCTTGTTATTGAAAACCTGAACTTCATAAACTGTTTGACTCTTATAGCCTAGATACGACACTTCCACATTGTAAAGTCCGGGTGTAATGTTCTTGATTTCGTAGTTGCCTTCGAGATCAGAAGACGAACCAACGGTGGTTCCTTGGATAATGACGTTGGCAAACGGAATAGATTCGTTGCTGGTTCCGTCAGCAACCCTTCCCACGATGGTTCCTGTTTGTGCCCAAGACAGGGCTGCCGAGGCAAGGATTAAAATAGTGGTAAGTAATCTCAAGGCACTAATAATTTGGTTGAATTTCCGAAACAGAAGAAAGCAATAATTGTTCGCCACGGATAGATGTTGGATGCTACATTTGAACAATTCTTTCTACATGAAAACAGAAAAGAAATGCCCCAATTGCGGAGCTTGGACCTTTTGGGAAAAGCAACCCACCGACCGTTGCACTTCCTGTAGTGAATTGCTGGACCCTATTTCTCTTTCGGAGAGAACCCAAAGGGAAGAAAAGGAGCGTGTTTTCAAGGAAAACGACTTCTTCAGAATAAGGGAAGCCGATGGTTTAGGACTGCGAATTGTTCGTAAAACCGCTTGGGTGTTACATGTAATTTTTGCCGCTATTACTTGGGCATTTCTTTGGATGGTTACAACTTTTTCGGGATGAAAAAAACGCTTACAAACCCGTTTTTTCTAGTTGCGCTTGCACTTGCTACAGCCAATCAAGTTCTTGAAAAGGGCTTTGGCATTTTCATACCCATCGTTCACAGTTATTTAGATGACCTGCTATGTTTCCCAATTGTGATGACGTTGGGATTGGCTGCCTATCGCTACTTCTGGCCTGATTACCAACTTTCGGTTTGGCACATCTGGCCAGTTGTGCTAATCTATTCCATCTATTTTGAATGGTATCTGCCTCAGACTTCAGTGGCTTACACATCTGATTTAGTGGATGTGGCGATGTACGTTTTGGGTGCGCTGCTTTTTCAGCGTTTCATCAATCGGTCAAGCACCAATCTGCAAACGACAAGCTTCCAGAATAGCTAAGGCATCTTCTCTCGTTCGAGCCTCTGCGTAGGTTCTCAGAACAGGCTCCGTTCCAGATGGACGAATCATCACCCATTCGTGGTCAGAAAGCCAATATTTCCAACCGTCCATGTCGTCAATTCGCTGAACTGTGTATTTGCCGAAATGGTCGTATTTGCCAGCTTCGCAATTGGCTACAATTTCTTCTTTCAGTGATTGAGCGATTCTCAGGTCGTTTCGCTCAAAGGCAAATTCTCCAACCTCATCGTAAATTTCTTGGATAAGTTCTTTCAAACTTTTACCCGACTTGGCCATGAATTCCCAAATAATCAACCCATTCCAAATACCATCACGTTCGGGAATGTGACCTTTCACGGCAATACCGCCACTTTCCTCACCTCCAACCAGTACATCTTCTTTAATCATGATGCCGCACAAGTGTTTGAAACCAATCTTCACCACTTCCAATTCCAAGCCGTATTTCTCACACAGTTGATTGATTTTTACTGTGGATGAAAAACCAGTTCCCACCTTTCCATTCCAGCCTTTTACTTTATGGAGATAATGGATGAGAAGCAATAGAATATGGTGACTATCCACATAATTTCCTTCGCCATCGAAGAGTGCAATTCTGTCTGCATCGCCATCGTTGGCTAGACCACAATCAATATCGCCTGATACCTTAATAACATCAGCAAATTCACCAAGATTCTTCAAAATCGGTTCTGGCGAAATACCATCGAACAAAGGATTGTGCTCACAATGAAGTAGTGTGATGTCTGGGAAGAGTCTTCGCATTACGAATTGCCCCGATCCGTACATCGCATCATAGGCAAATTCCATCTTGGAATTGCGAATCGTATCTAAGTCAAAATTGGCCTCTACTTTCTCAACGAACATATCTTCCAACTCAGCCGTTTTCAGCTTTCCAGATGCGCGGTAGCTGTCAAAATCAATGGCATCTAATTCGAATTCATATTCATCTGGAATCAGCTTTTCAACTGCTTTCACATCAGCTTCTAAAAGCGGCCCACCATGATTTCCTTTCAGCTTATATCCGTTGTCAGCAGCAGGATTGTGACTTGCCGTAATGATGACGCCAATTCCCGTTTTCAATTCCTTCGCGCCCAACGAAACCATGGGCGTGGTAACGGGACCTTCAGCCAAATAAACCTCAAATCCGTTCTGAAGAAAAACCTTTGCGGTAGTTTCAGCGAAAAGTGGTCCGCCAAAACGGCAATCATGACCAACGACTGCAACCAACGGTAATTTTTGCGCAACCACCCAACAGGCAGTTCCTTGTGCCACGCGCGCTACATTATCAACCGTGAATTCCTTGGCTATCATGGCGCGCCAACCGTCTGTTCCGAATTTTATTGGGATTGCCATCTAATCGATTTTGGGCGAAGATAATGGTTAGCACAAAGCCGCAAGGCGTAACGAAAACTAAGGATTCTCTTCTCTAACAGCTAAGAGCTAATGCCTAAATGCAACTTATAAACCTGCCTCTTGTTCAGCTCCCGCTGAAATTCCCGCGCATTCTTCAAATGTTCTGTATAGGTGCTGGAAAACGAATGAGAGCCAGAACCATCAGGTTTTGCGCAGAAATAAAGGTAGTTGTGCGGTTTTATGTTCAGCACAGCGTCAAGACTTTGAATGCTTGCCAGACAAATAGGCCCTGGTGGCAATCCTTTGTATTTGTAAGTATTGTAAGGCGAATCGATGATTTTGTGCTTGTTCAGAACGCGTCTGGCTTCAAAATCGCGATTAGCATAAACCAAAGTCGGGTCGGCCTGAAGCAACATTCCTTTTTTCAGGCGGTTGTAATAGACTCCTGCCACGGTCGGTTTTTCATCTGCTTTGTTGGTCTCTTTCTGAATAATGGAGGCCAGAATGCTCACTTCTGATTGTGACAGACCGAGGTTATTGGCTTTCGATATCCTTTCTTCCGTCCAAAACGTTTTGTACTCAGCCGCCATGCGTTCTACAAACTGTTCTGCTGACGTGTTCCACCAGAATTCGTAGGTGTTAGGCAGGAAAAGCGTGAGAAAAGTATTGGTGTTGAACCCGTAACTGGAAACAAATCGGTTGCTGTTCAGCAGATTGATGATCTCGGAGCTATCAGCCTCAATGATTCTGCCCACCTTTCCTGCAAGATCTTCCTTGAAACGCACATTATTGAATGTTACCAACACAGGTTCTTGCAATCCAGCACGTAAGAGATTGACCAGTTCGTTATTGCTCATTCCGTCCTTCAGTCGGTAACGTCCTGCCCTCACATTGAGCTTGTATTTTTTCTGTTCCGAAACCCAATCAAACGTGGCTTGGCTTTCTATGTATCCCTGTGCAACCAGAGCATTGGAAACGTCTTGATATGTTGAACCTGTCGGGACTAGGAAATACACCTTATCCTTATCAAGACCCACATTCGACCCATAAATAATGGAATACAGTTCCCATGCCGAAGCCCCGCCAAGGCACATCAGAATAACCAATGTGATGGCTAGCGGTTTTTTCCAAGAACCTCCCTTCTTATTTGCCTTTTTCTTAGCCATTCACTTTTTGCATAAACACCGCATCTATAAACACTTTTCCTTTCTTCACCCAATCCCTATTTGTCCCTGATTTTTGAAACCCGCAGGAAGAAAACAAGTTCAAACTGGCCTCATTGTCAATAGGAATGTGGCAGTACAATTGTCTAAAGTTCATCACCTCAAAGCAATAATTAGTGAGAAGGTTCAGTGCTTCTTTAGCATAGCCGTTTTTACGGTCTTCTTTTTCAGCAATCAAGATTCCAACTCCAGCCCGCTGATTGTGTTGGTCAAATTCAAATAGGTCGATGCAACCAATTGTTTTTCCAACGGAATCAATCAATAACCGCAACTGTCCGTCTGTATAAATATCTCCAGTTGAATGATTGATGAAGTGGGAAATTTCTGCTTCTGTCAGCGGTTGGTGTTCATCGCCCAAATGATCCAGTTCTGGGCGGTTTTCCCAATCGAAAATCAATTCAAGGTCATCGTCTCGCATCTCGCGAAGCGTTACCTTTTTGCCTGTCAGTAGTTCCGTTGTCATCGGCATCAAAAATAGCTATGTAGAGACGCATTGCATGCGTCTTCCAATGACCAACCACCAATATACGACACATGCAATGCGCATCTACGGCAACTCAATTTCCCCATCAAACACCTGCGCTGTCGGACCAGTCAACCAAATGTCGGTGTAAGAACCATCAGCCCGTGGCTTGAATGACACGTTGACCTTACCGCCCAAAACTTTGACGGGAATATCCGTTTCCGACACATTTCCCAAATAATGCATGGCAATGGCTGCGGCTGTTGCGCCCGGTCCACACGAAAGGGTCTCATCTTCTACACCACGTGCGTAGGTTCGGATGTGTGTAATGCCATCCATCATTGCCGCAAAATTGACGTTGGTTCCCTTTTCTGAGAAACGCTCATTGTATCGGACTTTTCGGGCATCAGCTATGATATCGATGTCCAATACCTCATCCACCATAGTCACATAATGAGGCGAACCTGTATCCATATAAACGGCATCCCCGATTGCTTCAATGTTTGAAACATCACCCATTTTTAAACTGACAAGTTCCCCTATCATTTTGAAATCGTGCAATCCATCAACCGCTAGAAAGATTCCCGAATTGCGTAGAACATTCAGGTTTTGAGCAAAATCAACGAAACAACGGCCACCGTTTCCGCACATACTGCTGGGCGCGCCATCCGAGTTGAAATAAACCATCCGCACCGTGCGTTCTTCCATTTGTAGGAGAATAAGACCATCGGCACCAATGCCAAACCTGCGATTGCAGAGCTGCGCAATCTGATTTTGCGAAAGATTAAGGTCTAACTCACGATTATCAATCATGATGAAATCGTTTCCAGTACCGTGGTATTTGCTAAAGGGGATTAACATTTTTTAGAAAATTGAATACAACTATCAGATTTGAGTGGCGTTAATATTGCAGTAACCCTCGACAACGAGAATAGAAAACCAAAGTTAAATCAAAATCGAAGCAGCAATGAAAAACGTAACAGGATTGATAGTGGCGGCCCTTACAGGAGCAATTGTTTCGTTAGGAACGTACACGTATCTCAACAGAAACAATGGGCAATTGGTTGAGCAGATGTACACAGCGCCCATCCAACGGGTCAATTACCCGATGGCAGCAACAGAAGGAAGCGTGAATTTCGTGGAGGCGGCCAGCAATTCCATACATTCTGTGGTGCACATTAAAACCAAGGTGACAAGAAATGGTGTGAGGAGCTCCAACCCATTCTATCAGTATTTCCTCGACCAAGGAATGCAGCCGCAACAGCAGCAAATGGGAAGCGGATCTGGCGTTATCATTTCGGGTGATGGATATATTTTGACAAATAACCACGTTATCGCCAATGCTGATGAAGTGGAAGTGACCCTCAACGACCAAAGGAGTTACATGGCGGAGGTTCTTGGAACTGACCCAAATACCGATTTGGCTCTGATAAAGATTAAAGAAGAAAATCTTGCCTTCATTCCGTACGGAAATTCAGAAAACGTGCAGGTTGGCGAGTGGGTCTTGGCGGTTGGAAATCCGTTCAATCTTAACTCAACGGTAACGGCAGGAATTGTTAGCGCCAAAGGACGAAACATCAACATTCTAAGAGAAGAATTCGCCATTGAGAGTTTCATTCAGACCGATGCGGCCGTCAATCCTGGTAATAGTGGTGGTGCCTTGGTCAACACACAGGGCGAACTGATTGGAATCAACACCGCCATTGCATCCACAACAGGAAGTTATGCAGGATACTCATTCGCTGTTCCCGTAAACATTGCCCGAAAAGTGGTGGATGATATTCTCGAATTCGGAACCGTACAACGCGCATTTATTGGAGTGAGCATCCGCGATTTGAACGGAAAAATTGCGTCAGAAAAAGGCTTGAGTGTTTCCGAAGGAGCCTACGTGCAAGGACTATCGAAAGGTGGCGCGGCCTACGATGCAGGCATTCGTGAAGGCGATATTATTGTTGCCATTGATGCCGTGAAAGTGAAAAACGTGCCTGAGTTGCAGGAGAAAATCGGCTCTTACCGCCCAGGCGACATGGCTCAGGTCACGGTTTTGCGTGAAGGTGAGTTGAGAAAGTTTGATGTCGAACTCCGAAATAAGAACGGAGACACAGAAGTCATCTCCAAAGATGCCGATTTGATAGTTCAACTTGGTGCTGATCTTCAGCCAGCAGCTGCCGAACAATTGCAACGGCTCGGACTTAGTAGTGGTCTTCAGGTAAAGAATCTAAGCAATGGAAAACTTAAAAGCACAGGCATCAAAGAAGGTTTCATTATTACTAGAGTTGATAGAAAAGCGGTGCAATCGTCAAAAGATGTGATAACCGCGCTGAACAAGAAAGATGGAGGCGTGTTGATAGAAGGTGTATACCCTAACGGAATAACCGCTTATTACGGTTTTGGTATGTAGGAAATAAGTAGGATAGGTTGGTTGGTGGGGGGCGTTTCCGAAAGGGGCGCCCCTTTTTTATTGAAAAAAACGGGAAAGGAGAAATGAGAAAAAGGATTTCCATTTATGCTTGTCCGCAACTTTCTGCAACGGATGAAATTGAACTTAATTCTCTATGTGCCCAGACCTAACAGGTTTTCAAAACCTGTTAGGTCTCGATACGGACTGAGGATTCTGGGTAAACATGCGGATAAGCATTTTTCCTTTTTATTGATAACGAAGATATGAGCCAGTGAAACACCCAACACATTTTTCCTTTTTCAGTTTCCTCTTTTCCCTACCCCAAAAGAAACAATTCGTCTTTGAATCCGTTATGAATTTGAGTGCTGGATTCCGCATATCTTTTATATTGTATTAAACAGGCATTCTATCTATCTTTGCAGCCCTTTTTTAGGGCGCTGTATTTTGACTGCGAAATCATTTAACAGAAACAGACAACATGAGACAACTTAAAATCACCAAATCGATAACTAATCGTGAGAGTGCTTCGCTTGACAAATACCTTCAGGAAATTGGCAAGGAAGACCTGATTACTGCGGACATGGAGGTAATCCTAGCGCAGCGAATCAAAGCTGGTGATCAAGCTGCCTTGGAGAAACTGACCAAAGCAAACCTTCGTTTTGTGGTTTCTGTTGCCAAGCAATATCAAAATCAAGGTTTGAGCCTTCCTGACCTTATCAATGAGGGAAACCTTGGATTGATAAAGGCTGCACAGCGATTTGACGAAACACGTGGTTTTAAATTCATTTCGTACGCAGTTTGGTGGATTCGTCAGTCCATTCTACAGGCGTTGGCAGAGCAATCTCGTATTGTTCGTTTGCCATTGAACCAAGTTGGTTCATTAAACAAAATCAATAAGGCGTTTTCTGCCCTTGAGCAGAAATTTGAGCGCGAGCCTTCTGCTGAGGAACTTTCTGAAGTTTTGGAAATCCCAGAAGAGAAAATTGCCGATACAATGCGCGTTTCTGGCCGTCACGTATCAATGGATGCACCGTTTGTTCAAGGTGAGGACAACAGCCTTTTGGACGTGTTGGTGAATCACGATTCGCCACGTGCGGATAGCGCTTTGATGAACGAATCGCTTCAAAAAGAGATTGAACGTTCACTTTCTACCCTTACAGAGCGTGAAAGAGATGTGGTCAAACTTTTCTTCGGGATTGGCATGAATCACGGACTTACTTTGGAAGAGATTGGAGCGAAATTCGACCTTACCAGAGAGCGCGTTCGTCAAATCAAGGAAAAAGCAATCAGAAGACTTCGTCATACTTCACGAAGCAAACTGCTGAAAGCATATCTAGGATAAACCAAACCCCAAACAGATTTTCATGAGTACTGACACGATTGCTTCAAAGTCCAATGGAACTTATGAGGCAGACCTGAACAATTGGATTGACAGGGAGAAGGCCGCAATCAAATTGATGTCTATTATCGGAAATCTCCGATACGACCGAGCAATTGAACTTATCATATTCCGTAATCAACTACACGATTGTAATGTGGGCGAAATTCTGGCTTACCACGAGTATGCTCGTAAGATGGTCAACAAGCCGGTCACAATCTTTGATAGTTTGGAAATTGCAGAAGGATTGGTGAAAATGGACCTTGCGCCAGCCAAATTAGATCTTGGAAAATTGGCGCACGAATGGTTGGAGGCAAAAGCTGCTGGTCAAACTGTTGATGCGTTTTTGAATACGACCATCGGCACCTTCAAAGTGGAAGGAAGAGAGTCGTCTGCACCAAAAGATGTTGTGCTTTATGGTTTTGGTCGAATTGGTCGATTGGCCGCTCGTGAGTTGATTTCTCAATCGGCAAAAGGCGATCAATTACGTTTGCGAGCTATTGTGACTCGTTCCAATTCGGACATGGACATCTACAAACGAGCTGACCTGCTTCGTACGGATTCCATTCACGGACCGTTTCCAGGAACAATTGAAGCTAGCGTTGAGAAGAAAGCCTTAATCATCAATGGGCACACCGTACTTCTTATCGCTGCCAATAATCCCGATGAAATTGATTACACGGCTTACGGAATCAACGATGCGTTGGTGATTGATAATACTGGTGTTTGGCGTGATGCGGATGGATTGGGTCAACACTTGAAGTCGAAAGGCGTGAGTAAAGTGATGTTGACCGCTCCAGGAAAGGGCGATATTCCAAATATCGTTCACGGAGTAAATCATTTGAGTTTCAATCCAGATGACCACAAAATCTGGTCTGCGGCTTCTTGTACAACCAATGCCATTTCACCTGTTTTGGCTGTTATTGAAGCTAAGTTCGGAGTGGAGAAGGGGCACATTGAGACCATTCACGCTTACACCAACGACCAGAACTTGTTGGATAACTATCACAAGAAATACAGAAGAGGCCGTTCTGCTGCTTCAAACATGGTTATTACCGAAACAGGTGCTGGAAGTGCTGTAGCAAAGGTGATTCCTACGCTTGGAGGCAAACTTACTTCCAATGCAGTTCGTGTTCCTGTGCCAGATGGTTCATTGGCAATCTTGAATCTGACCTTGAAAACGAAAGTTTCGTTGGAAGACATTGATGCCGCCATGAAAGATGCGGCACTTAACGGTGATCTTGTAGAGCAAATCCGCTATTCAACTTCACATGAATTGGTTTCTTCAGATGTGGTTGGCGATAGTTGCGCTTCCATTTATGACAGCAAGGCCACAATTGTAGCACCTGACGGTATGAATGTCGTCATCTATGCTTGGTATGATAATGAGTACGGCTACACACGCCAAGTACTCAGGCTTTCAAAGTATGTGAGCAAAGTGAGAAGGTTGCATTATTACTAAAAGAACAGCACGTTTAAGTGAAGCCGATCTGAACTTTCAGGTCGGCTTTTTTGTTACTTTATTCGTCAAGAGCCGTTCGGCAGAAGTAACCTACCTTGAAGGCTTCATTTATCTAGAATATGACCCCAATACAACGATTGAAATTTTCCCGCACTGCGGATGTTGAATTTGTAAAGACCCTCAAAGCCCGCGTGGCAGAATATTTTGCGGACAAACAGATTGCCAAACACGGAAATGCGGGGATGGTGGTGAAAACAGTATCGATTCTGCTGCTATATCTCGTGCCACTCGGATTTGTCATTTCTGGATTTGTATCGCATCCTTTTTTGCTTTTCATCCTATGGGTGATGATGGCCGTGGGCATGATCGGAATCGGAATGTCTATTATGCATGATGCAAACCATGGTTCTTATTCTAGCAATCCGAAGGTGAATAAGGCTTTGGGTTATCTCATCAATATCGTTGGAGGAAGTGCCATTGTATGGAAGATTCAACATAACGTGCTGCATCATTCTTTCACAAACATTGATGGCCATGATGGTGATATTGACACTGGAGGAATCTTGAGACTTTCACCGAACACCAAAAGACTTTGGATTCATAGGTTACAGGCATTTTATGCTTGGTTTCTGTATGGTATGATGACCATTAACTGGGCCACGTTTAAGGATTTTCTTCAGTTATTCGATTTTAGAAAGCGTGGGTTGACGGTGAAGGGAAGAGGTGAATTTAGTATGCAGGTTACACGTATGACCATTGCCAAACTGCTTTATTGGGGTGTCGTTTTGGCATTGCCACTATGGCTCAATCCAGCAGCATGGTGGGTAACATTGCTGTTTTTCCTGACCATGCATTTTATTGCAGGAGTTTTTAGTGCGATTGTATTTCAGTCTGCCCACGTGGTGCCAGATGCCGAGTATCCCATTGCGCCAGAAGACGGTAGAGTGGAGGTAAGCTGGTTTGTTCATCAACTACGAACGACTTGCAACTTCTCACCAAAAAGCAGAATCTTCTCTTGGTTTGTGGGTGGATTGAACTACCAGATAGAGCATCACCTGTTTCCGAACATCAGCCATGTGCATTACCGAAAACTTTCGGAAATTGTTCAGCGGACAGCCAAAGAATACGGTATTCCATACCACGTGTATCCAAATTTCATGATTGTGGTGTGGGAGCATACCAAGCATTTGTGGAGGTTGGGTAATTCTCGTTCCACTGTTGGCATCTAGTTATGTTTCTCTTTTACTGGGAAGCCTACGCTATATGCGGAATTTGTAGTTGCGTGAAACACTGAAATCACACCGCATTCGTCTAAATAGCCATTTATGGCTATTCCTCGATCATTAACATTCTATAGCTTTGTTGTTAAGAATAATTTAACAATGAGACCAGAAGAAGAGTTGGTATTGAAGGTGTTGCGCGTGTCGATTGCTGCGGCTTTCCTCTGTGCACTTGCATGGATTGTATATAAAGGGTAATCAGTTTCTAGTATTCTTACTTGGAATGACACATCGTTGTATGGCTCTGGAGTACGAAGGGTACGTCTCATAACTTATCATAGAGAGTTCTCACATTAGAAAGATTCATTATAGGGCGTTCCTCAGAACGACAACCGATAGGTGTATGGTGCCGTGACTACCTTTTCTGCATACTCTCACCTTTTTCAAGTCTTCCTTTTTTTTGGTCCCCATTCCTGCAGTAATTACCGTACCTTAGATTTTCTCTCATAATCTATAAAACATCATGCGCTTATTTAACATTCTACTAGCAATGCTATTTGCATTGCCAACATTTGCCACCGACCCTGCTCCAGCAGCATACCTCGTCAGCTATACCCTCATAAAATCGCACACCAAAAAGACCATTAGTGCGCTTTGGAAGAAGAACAGCGTGCCTAAGATTGCGCTGGGGGTGAAGAACGCGGTAGATATCTACGAGGTAATCTATAAAGTGCAATGGATTGATGGCACGTGGCGTAATGCCTCAGGCATCTATTATGTGCCCAAGGTGAAAAAGCCTGTTCCTTATATGATGTTTGGGCACGGCACACAGATACATAAAGGGCGAACGATTACAGACGATGATTCGCAACAGTTCATCTGTTTGGCGCACGCCACAGATGGTTATGCAACCATGTATCCAGATTATTATGGCATCGGAAAAGGGGAGGGGCAGCACCTTTATCAGCATGCATGGTCAGAGGCTCATGCGTTTATCTATTTTCTTATGGCGGTTGATGAGTTGAACAAGAAGCTGGAGCTAGAGCCGAGCGGTCAGTTGTTTCTTACGGGTTATTCGCAGGGCGGATATGCTTCTTTTGCGGCACATAAATACCTTGAAGAGCTGAATGACCCACGTTTTCAGGTCACGGCATCATCTCCTATGTCGGGTGCTTATGATATGACGGGCGAACAGGAGAAATACATGTTTCAGGAATATCCGAAGCCCTTCTATCTGCCCTACCTGTTGCTTTCGTATCAAACCGCTTACGATATAGTTGATACAGACAATCCGTATGAGGTGTTCAAGACACCTTTCGATACACTATTCCCTGCTTTTTTTGAAGGTAACGACTCGCGCACATTTGGCGAACTGGATAAACTTCTACCGAGTGTTCCTATGAAAGTGGTTGAACAAAAGTTTATTGATGAGTATCAGTCGGACAAGGATCACCCGTTCAAAGTACGGTTGCGAGAAAACAACCTGACCAATTGGAAACCCAAAGCTCCAGTTCAGTTATGCTATTGCAAAGGCGATAGGGAGGTGAGTTATAAGAACTCAGAAGTGGCGTATGAGAAGATGACTGCTTTGGGCGTTGACCAAATCAAACTGAACAACCTTAGCGACCATCTGGACCACAATACCTGCGCGGGCTTTGCGGTGCTTGCCTCCAAATATTATTTCGACCGTTTCAAGAAGCACGGCAAGAACCCGAAGATGAAGGAAATGCCTCCTTTCAAAAGGTGGA
>JBDNJH010000043.1:0-7924 GCA_041687875.1 Flavobacteriales bacterium
TGAAAGAGTGCATAATACTCATCCGCAAACTCTTCTTTTGGGCTCAATTCATTGGAAAAAATAAGTGTCTTTTCTCTTTTAATCTTCCTTTCGAGAAGGTATTGGTCAGATGGTTTGTGATAGGCCACCGTATCATACATGTCCCACTTTCCTTCCTCTTTCAGGTCTGCTATCTGAAAATCTGCCTCATCGCCTCGGTAGGCATCCTGCTGCAGAAGATGTAGCCTGTCTCCGCCTCGTTGGTTATAATAATAGAATGGAATCCGCTTGAGGTGATACCCAGTAATGGTTGGCATGCTTTCCTTGTCGGTTCTGGCTGCAATTTCCTTATAAAACTCCTTTACGGCTGAATCGCCTTTCCACAATACTGCATGGGTTGTATTCATAGAAAGCGCAAACCCGACCGGAAACAGCAGCAGCGGCACAAAAGCAGCGTAAGCAAGGTTTTTTTTTAGCCCTACCCATTTTTGATTTTCTACAACCGCGTTGACCGTAAAAACTAGTGCCAGCGGCAGAAAGATTAGGTAATACATTCCCACTCTGTCTTCTGGGAAATTGACCTCAAAAAGCCAATTCAGTATGAGGTTTGCGACCACGCTGGCGAACAGGAGATAGGCAAAGAACAGCTCCTGCTTTATCTCCTTTTTAACAAATTGGTAAACCAAGAGTGAGGTGGCAACTAAGATTGATATTGTTGTTATCGGAACAAAAACCAAAATCACGTCCGTCAACGGGCCAAAGCCATTTGCGGCCAATGACTTGACCGTGATTTCCCAAAAACCATCGCCAGCTCCGTAATAGAGAAGTCCCAATTCTTTCATTTGGAACGAGAGATCCGCAAACCAGTAAATGCAATAACCGCTCGCCAACCAAACCACAACTTGGACAATCTGAACTTTTTTTCTTTTGATTAGCATCCAAAACGGTATCCAACCCCACAAAAGCAAGTTGATTGTAAGCAGCGATAGGTTTGCCAATGTGGCCAATTGCATTGCCACAATTCCAATGAGTAGGTATAAAAAGCTGGAAGTCTGATTCATCCATTTCTGAATGAAATAAATGGCAGGAAGCAGCAACGCCATCGACATTCCGTATCCTCTGGTATAGCCTAGAAATTCAATCGTAAAATGGCTAAAAACCAATGACAGGAATAATGCCCAACGCGGCCATTTTTCGTTAATCTGAAAACTAATCAGATAAGAAAAGACCAAATAAAGAATGGCCGAAAACACATTCGGAAGCCGAATGGCAAATTCAGACTCTCCAAAAAGCGAATAGCTAATAGCACCCAAAAGGGAATTTAGGATGTGATTGTTGGCGTCCCAATGGGCTATACTTGGCCAAAATTCTGCTTGATGAATGTAGTAGAAGAAGGTGATGGACTCGTCAAAACTAAGAGGAACAAGCGCAGCCCGAACGGCCACATAGACAAACACGCAGGCCATGAGCCCAAATGCAACGCTCTTTTCCAAACCGAGCTTGCTGAGAAAACTCACGACCGCGCTCTTACCGTTCGCTGTTCAATTCTCTTTTCAAACTTCTCGCCTTGGAAAATACGGTTGACGAAAATCCCGGGTGTGTGGATGAAATTCGGGTCCAATTCTCCTGGCTCGACAAGTTCTTCCACTTCTGCAATGGTAATCTTTCCTGCCATCGCCATCATAGGATTGAAATTGCGGGCCGTGCCTTTGTAGATCAGGTTTCCGAGGTGGTCGCCTTTCCATGCTTTTACGATGGCAAAATCTGCTGTGAGTGCTGATTCAAGAATATGTGGCTTGCCGTTGAATATGCGAACTTCCTTGCCTTCGGCCACTTCGGTTCCATAACCTGCTGGTGTGAAAAACGCAGGAATGCCCGCACCGCCAGCACGACATCTTTCTGCCAACGAACCTTGCGGAATGAGGTCAACTTCCATTTCTCCACTCAGCATCAATTGCTCAAAAAGGGCATTCTCGCCAACATAGGACGAAATCATTTTTTTGATCTGTCTTTTCTGCAGCAACAGCCCCAACCCGAAATCATCAACTCCTGCATTGTTTGAAATGCAAGTTAGATTCGTAACTCCGAGCTTCACCAATTCGGCAATCGTGTTCTCTGGAATTCCACACAGTCCGAAACCGCCCAACATGAGGGTCATGCCATCTTCAATGCCTTTCAATGCCGCTTGTGGGCCGCTTACTACTTTGTTCATCGGTCTTAATGGTTATTGGGTTATTGAGTTATTGGGGGTGTAGTTATTCAATAACGAATAACCCAATAACTGATAACTGTTGGAAACTTCATTGATTGTTAAAAGTCATACTCATCGTCACCAAACGTGTCGGGTTTGTTCCCGTGCAACTTATCGTACTTATTACAATCCAACTCCACTTTGAGCGCGCCTTCCGGTCGCTCAAATGGTCCTGTTGAAATGCCAACGCTTTTATCCTCATAAACCTGTGTCATGTAAAGTGCCCAGATTGGCAATGCCATGGCGGCACCCTGTCCTTCCAGAATGGTCCTGAAATGCGCAGCACGATCCTCGCAACCAACCCAAACACCTGTGACCAATTCTGGCGTATGACCCATAAACCAGCCATCTGATTGATTCTGTGTTGTTCCTGTTTTTCCTGCAATTGGGTAATTAAGCTTGTACCTGTAACGCAAACGGACACCCGAACCAGACTGTACAACGCCTTCCATCAGATTTATCATGGTATAAGCCGTTTGCTCGTCCATCACTTCATTGGTCTTTGGCACAAATTCCTCCAAAACGTTTCCTGCCTTATCCTCAATTCGGATGATGACCACTGGTTCGGTGTAAACGCCCTGATTGGTAAATGTGCTGTGTGCTGCCACCATCTCATAGACCGAAATACTTGGCGTTCCCAAGCAGATTGCCGGATAAGGATCAATTGCTGCCGTGATTCCCATTTTACGCACAAGGTCGATGACCGCCTGTGGGCCGAATTTCTTCATCACAAATGCTGTGACCATGTTCACCGAGTTGGCGAGGGCTTTCTTCAGCGACATTTCCTGCCCGTTAAGCTTGTTGTCAGAATTGGTAGGAGTCCAGTTCTGAGGCAGGTTCCAACGATCTTTCTCAAACGTAACGGGAATGTTGAGCACCTTTTCGCAGGGAGACCAACCTTCTTGCATGGCAAGCGCATAGACGAAGGGTTTGAAGGTAGAACCCACCTGACGCGCTCCTTGCTTCACGTTATCGTACTTAAAATGCTTGTAATTGATGCCTCCGACCCAAGCGCGCACAAATCCAGTATGCGGGTCCATAGACATGAGACCAACTTGCAGAAAATGCTTGTAGTAGCGGATGGAATCCATCGGAGTTAGAACCGTGTCAATCTCGCCCGCCCAAGAGAAAATGGTCATGTCAACGGGCTTCTGAAATTCCGCTTTCAGCGAATCATCAAATGGTTTCCATATCACTTGATAATCAGCCCACGTTTTATCAAGGTCTGGCTGAAGTTTGCTTGATTTCTTCTTGAGCTTATCAATACGTTCTTTGATGTCTTCCTGCTCGCTTTCCTTGTTCATCCGACCCGCTCGCTCGTACTCTTTGTAAAGCTTGTCCACCTCAGAATCGTATCCGTTCTGTTCGCCTTTGAACACGAAATACGCATGATACCGCTTGCGAATCTCGGGTCGTGCGTCCAATCGCTCATTATATCGGGTTGACCGCCTCATGGCCTGCAGCATGATGCTTTCAATCTCATCTTCGGTCACTCCTCGGAAAGGTGCTATTTTGTTGTTCGCTTGATCCTTCCAAAATTTGGCCTGATGCTCGGTCAAGTGGTCGGTCACGGCCTTTTCCGCATACTCCTGCAAGCGCGAATCGATGGTAGTATAGACGCGCAAACCATCGCGATAGAGGTCATAATTACTGCCATCAGGCTTGGTGTGATTGGCGCACCACTTGGACAGTTCACTCCGCAAATGCTCACGGAAATAGGTAGCCGAACCCAAGTTGTGGTCCGTACTTCGAAAATCCAACTCCAACGGAAGCGCATCAAGCGAGTCCATTTCTTCTTCCGTCAGAAACCCATTCCGCTTCATCTGTCCAAAAACGGTGTTCCTTCTGTCTCTTGTAAGTTCCAATCGTCTCTTAGGGTTGAAAAGCGAAGGGTTTTTCAACATTCCTACGAACACGGCTGCCTGTTCAATCTTCAACGAATCGGGGCTTGTGTTAAAGTAAACGTGGCTGGCAGATTTGATTCCAACCGCTCCATTGATGAAATCGACCGTGTTCAGATACAAGGCCATAATTTCTTCCTTGGTGTATCTGCGTTCGAGGCGCGTGGCAATAATCCACTCGGCAGGTTTCTGAACCAAGGCTCTGCCCCGCAAACTTCCGCGTGTTTCAAACAAGTTTTTCGCCAACTGCTGTGTGACGGTACTTCCACCTCCACGCTTTCCCATCAGAAGAATAGCACGGGCCAAACTGTAGAGATCGACACCGCTATGCTTGTAATACCGCTCATCTTCTGTAGAAACAAGCGCATTGACCACATAAGGCGAAAGATCTTCGAATTTGATGTTAGATCTGTTCTGAACGAAATAGGTGCCGAGCACTTTTTGGTCGGAGGAATAAACTTCTGAAGCCAAATTGCTATTCGGGTTTTCTAGTTCCTCAAACGAAGGAAGTTGCCCCCAAAGTCCAACAGAAATAGATAGAAGATGCAGCGCAATAAACACTGGACCTGCTAATGCCAACAGCCAGAAATACAGGACGTATTTCCTCTTAATCGGTGTGTTCTTCTTCTGCTGTGCCACTACTTTTTCCTGTGTTTTTCGATGGATATTCCCAAATCCAAAATCGAAGGTAATGCTTCGTTTCTCATGCCCTGCTGGAATGCGAACGTGTATGTTCCTTCATTAGGAAAGCGAATGTTCTGTTTGAATAGAATGTGGTTGTCCAATACGTCTCCCAAACCAGTTCCCAACCAACGGCCAGATTGGTCTGCCAAAAAGCATTCAACCGTATCTGTTGCGCTCTTTCCTGAGGGAAACGTAGTATTCACGAACATGTAAATGTTGGCATATTGATAAGAGGCCTCATTGCGGAGGTCGATGTAAAAATCGTAGCCCATTATGGTATCTGTAACCTCCACTTCGAACGAAATCGTATTTCCGACCTCCCAAATTTTGTTAGGAACGGGTCTGCTTTCCTGAAACAGGCTTTCGTGACACCCAACAAGTGCTAAAACCGCTATCGCAAAAAACACAAGCCGCGAACTATTTTGCATCAAACGATTATGTGTGTGTACCAAAAGGGGTTTGTGTCAATTTGATCATCTTATGTTTACCATATCAGTTGAAACATATTTTTAGCCACAGATGCACTGATTTTCTCTGATTTCTCAGATGTGTTTTCTTTTATCAGTGATAAAATCTGTGTTCATCTGTGTATCTGTGGCTTTTTAATGTCAGTTCTAGAATTGCGTGCTTTGGGTAAACATGCAGGCAATCATTTTGTATCATTCGGTTTGTTCCCCTGAGGCTTATTGCGGTTTCGATTGTTCCTTCGTTTGTTGCCTGAGCCCTTTTTCTTGTTCTGGCCGCCCTGACCTTTCGGACGGTCAAATCGCGTTAGGTCGTCCTGCCCAACCACGTTTTCAAAGTCGTGTTTCACAACGGGTGCAGCCACATATTCCTTCTCAACCAGCACGGCTGCTTTTTTGCCATCCTTGTTCATTTGGAGGATCTCCTTCACGCGCTCAACGGGCACTTCGATAAAGTTGCTTGGGTCATCACGCAAGGTGAACCACATCACGCCTCTGAAAATGTCAACTTTCTGCGCAAAGGCAGTTCCTTTTTCGGTTTCGAGCTTGCTCTTCTGATTTGGAAAATCCTTCAGCGCATCCAAGTAACTGTCTAGTTCGTAATTGAGGCAGCATTTGAGCTTGCCGCACTGTCCAGCCAATTTCTGCGGATTGAGCGAAAGTTGCTGATAACGTGCAGCACTTGTGCTTACCGTTCTAAAATCGGTCAACCACGTAGAACAGCAAAGTTCTCGTCCACAGGTTCCAATTCCTCCAATACGAGCAGCTTCCTGACGAGCCCCGATTTGCTTCATTTCAATACGCACTTTAAACTCCTCGGCATATCTGCGAATCAGCTCGCGGAAATCAACCCTATCTTCAGCGATATAGAAGAAAACCGCCTTGCTCATATCACCTTGATATTCCACATCGCTGATCTTCATGTTCAGACCAATCTCGCGGGCAATAATCCTAGCGCGCGTTTTTGTCTTCTGCTCCAGATCAACACCTTCTTGCCACATATCGATATCTGTTATGGTGGACTTTCTATAGATTTTCTTAAAATCTCCCGTTGCCGAATCGACATTCCGCTTGCGCATTTGCAGAAGCACAAGGTCTCCCGAAAGAGAAACCGTGCCCACATCATAACCCGGTGAGGCTTCAACCGTCACCACATCTCCTTCAACCAATCGCATGTTTTCTTGTTTGAAAAACTGCTTTCTGGTGTTCTTGAAACGAACTTCCACGAACTCAGATACGGTATATCCTACGGTATCTTCCATGTTCGACAAATAATTGAATACGCTCAGTTTGTCGCAGCTTCCCGTTTGGCAAGCCCCGTTATTTTTACATCCTCTTGGCAGACCACTTTCGGTCTTTCCATTGCTACAACCGCTACATCCCATCTATCTTTTGCTTTTTTTGACTAAGAAGGCAAATTTAGTTGAATAGTTGGTTTGATTGAGCCGCTTGGTTGAGCGCAGTCGAAACCTTTGGTAACAGGAACATCCATTCGGCCTCGTTCAGGGAAGTTTACTTCATGGCCTGACTCATCAGGCTATCCGACATCTGAAAAGAGAGGTCGGTGAACGTTATTCTTGCGTTGGCATTGCGTTCGATATGATAGTGCGCTTCATTCAAGGCTTCCAACATGGAAGCTGTGTTTTCAACCTGAATGAAGCGGGAAAATTTGTGAACGAAATCAAGTTCTTCCTTCAATAGCTTGTCCTTGGTTTCGGGCAGTGTTCGATACATGAGCACTTTTCGGATAATCGTTTCGGATTGTGCCAAGAATGCCTTTTGTTGTTCCCGTCCCAACGCATTGAACTCCTCGTTAAGTTCCTGTAGAATTTCCAAATTAAGGACGAA
This sequence comes from Flavobacteriales bacterium, assembly GCA_041687875.1. Lineage (GTDB taxonomy): Bacteria > Bacteroidota > Bacteroidia > UBA10329 > UBA10329 > UBA10329. Next base: position 7,128 of record JBDNJH010000043.1, read on the forward strand.
ACACGCCCGCATCCAACGGATGAAGAAATTGATGGATGCGCTGATGGTAGCTTGATCTTCCAGTAAATGTTTGGCCAGATTGAGGTCGCCATCGGCCAAATGCGCCAGCTTTTCCATTTGTTCCAAATCATCAGAAACCGAAGAGAGTGATACGGAGATTTCCTTTTCACTCAATCTGCCAAGACGATGCATTTGAACTCTAGAAAGAATTGTCTGAAGCATATTTTCGGTGCTTTCGGCCACCAATAGGAAAACCGTTCTTTCGGGCGGTTCCTCCAATATCTTCAGGAGCTTATTGGAGGCGGGGATGTTCATGTTTTCCGCCAACCAAATAAGGACAATGCGGTATTCCGCTTCATAGGCCTTGTAGCTGAGTGTGTTTAAAATCTCCTTGCTGTCGTGAATACTAATGAATCCTTGCTTCTTCTCAATATTCAATCCTTTAAGCCAGTCTTGAAGGTTCAGGTAAGGGTTTTTTAGAACTGCCTGTCTCCATAAAACCACAAAATCCTTGCTGGAGTACGTGTCATGTGTTACAGTTTCCGTTTTATTCTTCGGAAATATCAGTTGCAAATCGGGGTGTTCTAGCTTGGCATAACGGATGCACGAAGCACATTTTCCGCACGAATCGGTTTCTCCTCGGTTGGTACAAGCCAAATATTGGGCAAACGCCAGCGCCAACGGAAGTGAACCTGCACCTACGGGTCCAACCAACATCTGAGCATGCGCCACGCGGCCGTTCGTTACCGAATCGCGCAGCTTTTTCTTTAATTCCGACTGACCTACAACCTGAGAAA
>JBDNJH010000260.1:0-4623 GCA_041687875.1 Flavobacteriales bacterium
AGCATTGGTGAAAGCCATTCATTTTGATAGAAAAGTGCAGGTGTTTGTAGTGAGCGAGGCTGGAGCTTCGATTTATTCGGCCAGTAAGGTTGCTCGTGATGAATTCCCACAATTTGATGTGACGGTTCGTGGTTCGGTGAGCATTGGCCGCAGGTTGATTGATCCCTTGGCGGAATTAGTGAAAATTGATCCAGCCGCAATTGGAGTTGGACAATATCAACATGATGTAGATCAGAAGAAGTTGATGGCTTCGTTGGAGCGTGTGACCGAAAGCTGTGTGAATCAAGTTGGAGTCAATCTAAACACCGCCAGTAAATTTCTACTGACGCATGTTTCGGGTCTTGGGCCGCAATTGGCCGACAATATTCTTGAATTCCGACAATCAGGAGGGCCATTTTCATCGAGAGAAGAGTTGAAAAAAGTACCGCGATTGGGCACAAAAGCTTTTGAACAAGCGGCAGGATTCCTCCGTATTCCGAACGGAAAAGATGCCTTGGATAATTCAGCAGTTCATCCTGAAAGCTATCCAATTGTAAAAAAGATTGCGAAAGACCTCAAGGTTTCCGTTTCTGAACTGTTGGGCAACGAGCAGCTCATCAACTCTGTAAACTTATCTAACTATGTAACTGAGACGGTTGGATTGCCCACGCTTGAAGACATTAAAGCGGAGCTTTTGAAACCGGGTCGAGACCCAAGGCGCATCATCAAAGTATTTGAATTTGAACAGGGAATTGAGAAGATTACGGACCTAATCGTGGGAATGGAACTACCCGGAATCATTACCAACATCACCGCTTTCGGGGCATTTGTGGATGTGGGCGTGAAGCAGGATGGGTTGGTCCATATCTCACAACTGGCAGACCGTTTTGTGAAAGACCCCACTGAAGTCGTGTCCGTTCATCAGCACGTAAAAGTGAAAGTTTTGGAAGTGGATGCCGCCCGAAAACGCATCGCTTTTAGCATGAAAGGGCTTAACGGATAAGCGTAACCGAACCTAGTTTTTTCTTCCTTCTCCCTCGGAAATCCTCGTAGAGAACTTGGTAAACATAGACACCGGGCTTCACGTCTTTCTTTGTTTTGCTGTCCGTTCCGTCCCAACCCACAAGTATGTCATCGGTGAAGAAAAGTTGCTTTCCCCAACGGTCAAACACGCGGAAATCAAGCCAAAAAATGTCTTCGCCATAAGCTTTGAACGAGTCGTTGATGCGATATACCACCAGCACCGCCTGCGCCACCAGCACCACCATTTCCAGTGTTCACTTCGCAGCGCACAATATTGTAGTTGGAACAAGAGGCCAAATAAATCCCGTAAACCGAAATACCTGCTGATGGGGCTGCCGCCACATTGATAGTCAGGTCCTGTAAGCGAAAACCAGATGCGTTTAATCCGGCCAGACCGACCAGCGCATTTGCGGGATTAGGCAGAGGATTTGCAGCAGCACGGCTAATTATGGAAGGCGTAGAATTACTCTTAATCCAAGCAGCGTTAAAACCACCCTCGATAGTGACATTGGTTGGGATGGGAAGAAAATCGGTGATGGTATAGGTGCCGGCAGCAAGCCACAGCACGTTATTTGTGACGTTCGCCAATGTGAGTCCGTGGCTCAGACTAGCAGGATTTGCGCGTGTTCCGGTCGTTCCTGAGCCTGCGCCACTTGGAGAAACGTAGATGATTCCGCATTCCTGTCCAAAAACGGAAACGGTAATCAGTAAGGACAAGGTCAATCCTCCAATAAAAGACTTAAGCAAATGCATAGGGAAGCAGGTTCAAATCAAGAACGAACCTTGTATGGGTTGGTTGTCTGACGAAAATAGGAAATGATATGTTCACCCCCCTCACCTAATGAGCAGGCAGGGCAAACGGATTTAACTTTTAACGCTCATTCGGCTCGCGTGGATTTCGCGGATCCACTTGCGGCTCGCTGTTCGGAATCCCTGCGGACCAGTTTTTTCTGTGAAAATCCGTGCATCTGTGGCTATTTGATGTCAACTATTTAAGAACCTATAGCTCGATTGTCCATCATCTCAAAGCTATACAGTTCGGATGGTGAATAACATTAGCAAATGACTGGAATTACGCTTCGTGCAGGGGCTAATTTAGCGGCATAAATACTTCCCCATGAAACGATTTTCTATTCAATATCTAGTGGCATTTCTAGTGATCTCTGCCATGATATCATCCTGTGCATCGGTCAAACCTTGCGGTGAGCCTTATACCGAAGGCCAGCAGACCTTTCAATCAAAGAAATTCAAAGAGGCGGTGCATGAACGTGATTCGTTGTGTGGCAGAACAGCAGATCTGGAAGGGGTTTTGAAATCAACAGAAAAAGACCTGTTGAACACGAAAGATAAACTGGCAGCATCAGAAAAGAAAGCGGGAATTCTTGAAGAAGATCTTGCCAACAAAAAGAAGGAACACGATCAATTGAAGCTTTCGTCAGGTGCGCAAGTGGCCGGATTGAGTAGCGATCTTGCCAAAAAGCAACAGGAATTGGCGGATAAAGAAAGCCTTCTTAAAAATCGTGAAGAACGATTGAAAATGCTGGAAGAAATTCTGAAGAAGCAGGATGAGCTTATGAGCGCATTGAATGAAAGGGTGAAGAAGGCGTTGATGGGATTCGATTCGGATGAACTGAGCGTGGAAATGCGCGATGGAAAGGTTTACGTTTCTATGAGCGATAAGCTTCTGTTCAAATCTGGAAGTGATGCCGTAGAACCGAAAGGTGTGGAAGCGGTGAAGAAAATTGCCGATGTGATGAACAAGAACACGGACATTAACATGGCGGTTGAAGGCCACACAGATAGTATTCCGATCAAAACAACCCGGTTCAAAGACAACTGGGATTTGAGCGTTGCCAGAGCAACATCTGTGGTCCGTATTCTTACGGGAGATGGGGTTGATGCCACTCGTCTTACAGCTTCTGGTAAAGGAGAGTTTTCGCCAAAAGCCGACAACTCAACCAAAGAAGGCCGCGCCACCAACCGTAGAACGGAATTGGTTCTTTCTCCAAAGTTGAATGAGCTGCTGCAATTGTTGGGTCAATACGACAAATAAGTTAATACGCTTATTTTTTTCCTTTGAAGGTGGAATGATATCCACCACCAAGGCCACCTCCGTTCATCTCAGTTATGAGACTATCTCCGTTAAAAAAGCGGGCAGAAAAGTAACTCGATGCGCCTGAGCTACCATGTTCATAGAATTCGCCATCTGACCTGATGATTATTTCGGTTACATCAAGAGTAACTGAGGAGTCAGACACAGCAAGTACCTCAATGGTATCGGCTACATCATATGAGGATGAAGGACTATTCAGACTCCAAGAAGAGTTTGTCCGAGTGCCTATGTATGTTCCCACAAATGCATCGCGATAATCCTCTGCAATAATAGGGTCTGAGTTGCAGCCTGCAAAAATTAGGGCTAAAACCGATAAGAGGAAATTCGTTTTCATAATTGATAACTAAGATACAAACCCGCGCCATCATTTAACCCATATGGTGAAATGGTCAGGCCTTTTGTCAAAGGTTTTCGTCTGTGTAACCAAGGCACGAGGTAGCCCACCGTTGCCCCCACAAAGTAGCCGGCAATGATGTCGCTGGGGAAGTGCTTTCCTGCTTCATATCTTAGAACCCCAGTGATTGCTGGAATAATGACTGCACCTGTCCATACCAAGGCTTCGTGTGTTCTGTTGTCGGAGTAATCTGAGAAGATCTTGGCCGTGGTAAAGCAAAGTGCTGCGGTTAACGATGTATGTCCCGAGAAGAATGAATGGCGCGCATCTCTACTAGTCTTCTCACTCATATCCACATCCGGATTATAGACAAATGGCCGGGCTCTTTTGGCCAATCCTTTGGTGAGTTCGGTCACACCAAGGGTCAGCATGGCCGTTTCGGCATAGATGAATCCAATTACGAGGAAATCCTTGCGCATCCGCTTGTTTATCATCATAAAAGCTGGAAGGGCAACACTTCCGTAAACCATTATATCGCTGGCAAGAGCAGCTTTCAGATTCCAGTTTTTAGTGGCGTTGCGGTCAAAGCCCGGAATGTCGAACCTATCCAAGGAATTGATTTGAGATTCAGTGAGGGGCAGAGTCTGATAGCTGGTAAGAAGGCCACCAGCCGTTACAAGGCCAGACCCTGAAGCATAGATCAGCTCCCGTTTCCAGTTAAAAACATACGGGCTTTCCGTTTGACCTGAACAGGTGTAAACATAAAAGGCCAACAAGAGAAGGAGGACTGGAGATTTCATCCCTCATAGATACAAAAAAGACGACCGATGGCCGCCTTCCGAAATCTAGCAAAATGTTTATCACTTAATGGCCTTCAGCCGAACTTCCAGTGCTACCAGAGCCACTTTAGCAGCATCAATTTGCTTCTGTTTGTTGGCCTGATTTCCTAGATTCACTTCGATGGTCAATCTCGCTTCTACAATCTTTTTTTCGAGCTCGGCAATGTCCGATTCAATTCCGGCCTTATCTTTCTCAAGCTCAGAAAGGTCTTTTTCATATGTTCCGATGAGCTTGCCCGTAACATCTATTTCCGCCCGAACAAGTTCCCGCACCTGTTCTGTAGCAAAATCGTAAAGGATTTTTTCAGCCACAAGGAATTTGTCAGGATGGTCGG
>JBDNJH010000261.1:0-2622 GCA_041687875.1 Flavobacteriales bacterium
ACCCTAGAAAATTGCACCTAAAAGTCATTTCCTTCCGTGCTTAGCCAAGCACGACACCCCCTCCGATTCTCTGCAATAATTGAAAAAAATAGGTCACGAAGTATCAAAACTGGTTTTCACCTTCGTTGCGGATAGATTCTTAGATGAAGAAAGCAACAGTTCTTACTTGTAAAAGCGAAAAACATTGTAGTACTTCATCATAGAAATTTTAACAAACATGAAACTCAGGACAGTCATCTCTTTCTTTTTTGCCATTTGGTCCATATCGGGTTGGGCTCAGATAACCTTTGAGCGCAGTTATGACTATGGCCATGGCGAGGCTGCACGGAAGGTGATTCAAACCTCTGATGGAGGATATCTGCTTGCTGGGCGACATACTTTGGCCATCTTCAATTCACAGGGCCTGCTCATCAAAACCGATGAGTATGGCAACGAACAGTGGCATAACATGTTCTGGGCAGGATGCGATACCGAGATTCATGATGTAAAACAATTAGAGGATGGCGGATTCATCCTTGTTGGGGATCATTGTGTAATGGGAGAAGCTGCCAATCTTTTTCTCGCCCGAACCGATGAGTTCGGTGATACACTATGGTTAAGGTCTTTTGGTTCAAACGTAGACGATAGGGGTAGAGGGGTGGTAGTTATGTCTGACGGTGGTTTTGCATTGTCAGGAGCTACGGGTAATCCAACCTTGGCTCGTCTCATCAGGACGGACGGTGATGGTAATGTTGTATGGAACAAGGAATATTTACCTGATGAAGCTACTAATTCGGTTTTTGAATCTCTAGCTATAACCGAAGACGGCTCGCTAATAATGTGTGGTACAGCGACCTTCCCAGATCTTGAGCGGCAGAACTTACTGTATGTGGTTAAGGCCGATGCCGATGGCAACCTACTGTGGGAGCGTTGGTTCGGAGGGTCGGAGAATGATCAAGGGATGGCTGTGACAGCTATACCGGGTGGAGGGGTGTATGCCGCAGGCTACACTTGGAGCTTCGGGGCGGGACATTACGACATGTACCTGATACGGCTGACCGAGGAAGGGGACACGCTTTGGACGGCCACGGTCGGAACCCAATACGAGGAAGCAGCAAAGGATGTTGTTTGCACTGTTGAAGGAGAAGCAGTGCTTGTTGGAGATGGGTTTTCAGGCCCTGGGGCAAGTAGTGGTCAGTACGGTATAATCGCCTCCATAGTGAGCACTCAGGGAGAACTCATCTGGACGCAACGCTACGAGAGAGGGGATGGGAATTCTATGTACGGGAATGGTGCTTTCCTGTGTTCTGATGGAGGTTACGCCTTCTGCGGCCTATCTGATTACGATGCTCACCTTATTAAGACGGATCAAGAAGGACGACTCGTTGGAATCAGTGATCCGACAGTTGACCATGAAGCTCTCCTACTTTACCCGAACCCTGTCACCGATGTGTGCCACGTTCGCTTTCCACCGTCATGGGCTGGTGCAAGATCAGTGAAAATTGATATGTTCAATTCGGTAGGGGCCGTGGTGCTTTCGACCACTGTACCCATACTGTCCAGTAGCATGTCCATTACTGTAGAGCATCTGAGTCCCGGCCTCTACACCGTGCAATTCCGCTCAGAACAGCATCTGTCCAATCTCAAGCTTATAGTCCGTTAACCAAAAAATCAATTTGCCATGAAAAAGTTGATTGTTCAAATATTCGCTCTCATGTTGGTATCAACGTGTCATTTGTCAACATCAACTTTCCGTCCGTCAAGGTTAATTAGTCATCTATTCACACCTTTTTGCCTCGTGTTTTCCTACTTTTGAGAGCAAACGAAAATGCGCTTCACATGACCTACGAAAACATCCTAACCTCTCTCAACAACGGAATTTTTACTATTACCATCAATCGTCCAGATAAACTAAATGCGTTGAGCAAAGGTGTGTTTGATGACCTTGATGCTGCGGTTAAAGAGGTTTATTCTAATGAGAAGATTACGGGCGCAATCATTACCGGAAGTGGCGACAAGGCGTTTGTAGCTGGTGCCGATATTTCGGAGTTTGGAGGATTGACCAAGGAAGAAGGAAAAAGACTTGCTTCACGAGGTCAAGATGTTTTCAATGCCATTGAGCATTCGCCAAAGCCGTTCATTGCAGCCGTTAATGGTTTTGCGCTTGGTGGCGGTTGCGAGTTGGCCATGGCCTGCCATATGCGTGTGGCGAGCGAGTCTGCCCGTTTCGGACAACCAGAAGTGAATTTAGGTTTGATTCCAGGTTATGGAGGAACGCAGCGATTGATTCAATTGATAGGCAAAGGGAAAGCCTTGGAATTACTAATGACTGCCGATATGATTAAGGCTGATGAGGCTTTGCGATTGGGTCTTGCGAATCATGTTGTTCCTGCGGATGAATTGCTAACGAAATCAGCAGAAATCCTGCTGAAGATTGCTTCGAAAGCTCCTCTTGCCATTGCAAAGGTAATTGCCTGCGGAAACGCATTCTTTACAGATGGAGTGAACGGCCTGCAATTCGAAATTGACAAGTTTGGTGAATGCTGCGAAACAGAAGATTTTGTGGAGGGCGGTTCTGCCTTTATTGAGAAGCGAAAGGCAGAGTTCAAAGGTCGCTGATCAGCGGGAGAAAATACACGATAA
>JBDNJH010000044.1:0-9136 GCA_041687875.1 Flavobacteriales bacterium
AACTGTTGCATGATATAATAGAAACCTTGGTTCTCTTGTCCGAGCAACGCATTGGCAGGAACACGCATATCAGTAAACGCCATTTCTGCTGTATCTGAAGCACGCCAACCGAGCTTGTCTAGTTTGGTTGCAGATAGCCCAACGGTGTTTCTATCTATCACAAACATGCTAATACCAGCCTGTTTTAATTCAGGGTCTGTCTTGGCTGAAATGACGAGGTAATCGCTTAGAACGCCATTCGTGATGAACGTCTTACTTCCGTTGATAATCCAATCATTCCCATCCTTAACGGCAGTGGTTCTCATGGCAGCCACATCGGAACCACCAAATGGTTCAGAAATAGCCAAGCAACCGAAGATATCTCCAGCAATTCCTGGTTTCAGGTATTTCTCTTTCTGTTCTTCAGAACCCTCGTTATTCAAATGTGCTAACGACAAGTACGTATGCGCACCAATAGCCGCAGATGTTCCAGCGGAATTAATCTTCGACAACTCTTCTAGCAAAATGACATCATAGAAGAAATCTAGGTTCAGTCCGCCATGTTTCTCTGGCAAACGCAAACCGAAATAACCCATATCGCCAAACTTCTTCCAAATGGAATCGGGGGGATTACCGACCTCTTCCCATTCATCCACAAACGGCACAACTTCCTTCTGCAAGAAATCGCGAAGCGATTGACGAAACTGGTTATGTTCTTCTGTGAAGTAGTTCATCTTTATTTCTTTAACCGCCAAGACGCAGAGTTTTCGCGGAGTTCGCAAAGAATAATTCTCTGCGCTCTTTGCGAAAACTCTGCGTCTCTGCGGTTCAATCTCATCTCTTCGGAATATCCAACATCTCTCTTGCCTCAGCGATACTAGCCACTTCTCTACCCAACATGCGGGTAAGCTGTGCGGCCGCACCAATTAGTTCGCCATTACTCTTAGCCATTTCGCCTTCAGGTAGGTAAAAGTTGTCTTCCAGTCCAGCTCGGATATTTCCGCCAATCGTAATGCCAGCGGCCAAACTCGCCCATTGCTTTCTGCCAATACCAATCACCTGCCAATCAGAACCCTCAGGAACCGTTCTGCTTTGATGAAGAATGTTGGCGGTGCTGTGCGGCAATCCACCTAAAACGCCCATCACAAAACTGAAGTTATACGGCTTTTTCAGAATGCCCATATCAATAAACGGCATAGCGTTATTCACGTGGCCGTTATCAAACACCTCCATCTCTGGACGCGTGCCCGCCTCGTTCATTTTATCCAAGTAAAACTTGATGTCGGTAAACGAGTTCTGAAACACAAAATCGTGGTAAAACTTCTTCTCTTTAGAAGAATAGATACCATAATTCATGCTCCCCATATTCAGGGCTGCGATGTCGGGTTTTAATTCGACAATGTGAGCAATCCGCTCCTCTCGAGTAATCGAAATAGCACCCGTACTGAAGTTAATAATCGCATCGGGCGTGCGCTTTTTCACCTCCTCCATAATGCGCCTATATGTTTCCACATCGTACGCAGGCGTGCCATCGTCATTCCGCGCATGAATGTGCAAAATGCTCGCGCCAGCTTCAACAGCTCTGCGGCCTTCTTCGGCAATTTCTTCTGGTGTGTACGGAATGTACGGACACTGCTTCCTGTTGGCGAGAACGCCCGTAAGCGAAGCTGATATGATTACTTTTTTCATGTTTTTATTTTACCGCAGAGACGCGGAGGTTTCGCGAAGGACGCAGAGAAATATTTTAACTTCGACTGAATCCATTCTATGATTACTATTTATCTATTTACTCAATTATTTAAATTTTTTCTTCGCGCTCTTTGCGCATTCTTAGCGTCTTTGCGGTTAAACGCTACTCATTACTCCATTTTGGTTCCCGTTTATCCCGAAAAGCGGCAATCCCTTCCTGCGCATCTTTCGTCTGTACCGTTTTCATCAACATTTCTCGCAAATACTGATGCTGCGCTTTTGTGTCGGCACTTCGAATGTGCTGAAATGCCTCCAATCCCATTCTAATGGCCGTTGGCGAATTGTCAAGGATGGCATCAACCATTTGCCTAACCGTTTCTGCCACTTTTCCCGGCTCTGCAATATGGGTTACCAGTCCCCAATAAGCTGCTTTTTGTGCGTCAAGAGTATATCCCTGAATGCACCAATCAAGCACCTTCCGTTGTGGCATGACTTGCAACAGCGAAGCCATTACCTGAAAAGGGAACAGACCACGTTTTACTTCTGGCAATCCGAACTTTACATTCGATGCAGCAACCACCTGCGTGCAACCTGCCAATAGCAGAAACGCACCTGCAAAGGCATCACCTTCAACTTGCGCAATGCACGGTTTATGAAGCTCGTTAAACAGCTCACCCAACAGAATTTCACCATCCGCTTTCGGAACGGTTGTGTCGGTTTCTCCGCCACCTGTCATAAAAGCTTTCAGGTCGGCACCAGCACAGAACACATCTCCGTTGGCTTTGATTACTACCGCCCAAACGTCTTTTTGGTGCTTAGCGTAAGTCAGCGCAAACGCCAACTCATTGGCCGTTACAGGATGCAATGCATTCTTCTTCTCAGGCCGATTAAGCGTAATGGTCAGCACATTCTCCTTGTGCTCCACTTCGAGAAATGCGAAAGTGTAATCGGTGAGTTTATTTAGGTCTTCTTGTTTGAACATTATCTCAAGGATAAATGATTAAGGATAATCGATTGTTGCTCCACTTATTGGTAGCGTCACCCTGAACTTGTTTCAGGGTCTGAATTCCTGTGATTGATAGATACTGATGCGCCTGAGGCGCACAGCATGACCGTATCTGTTGGCTCTTGGTTAATCATTAGTCCCTAATCATTATTTCTGTTTTCAATGCGTTTTTTCTCTTGTTGAAGAATGCGGTGCAGTTTCTCTTCAAGCAACTTTTTTGGCGGCAGTTCGGTCATGTATTCCGAAACGCGAATGTTGCTTCTGTCCAGTTCCATCAGTTCAATGTGTTCGCTGTTCTTACCTGTGCACAAAATCAATCCGATGGGCGTGTTTTCGCCTTCTACCATATCATGCTTGGCGAGGTAACGCAGATACAATTCCATCTGTCCTTTGAAAGCAGCTTCAAACTCGCCCAGTTTCAAATCAATAGCAACCAAACGTTTCAACCTTCGGTGATAAAACAACAAATCGATGTAGTAATCACGGTTATCAATAGTGATGCGCTTTTGCCGCGATAAGAAAGCGAAATCTGTTCCCAGTTCTATTATGAACTGTTGCAGTTCGCTCAGAATGCCAGCTTCAAGGTCTTTCTCCGAATACGTGTCTTTCAGCCCGAGGAAATCCAATATGTACGGGTCGCGGAACACGAAATCCATGGAAGGTGTTTCTCCATCTTTTAACTGTTTCAGTTCCTTCGAGATAGTTTCAGCAGGCTTTTTAGAAATAGCGGTACGTTCATAAAGTAATGAGTCTATGCGCTCTTTGAGTTGTCTGGAACTCCAGTTCTCCAATTTTGTTATCTCTATATAGAACTCCCTTTTCAGTGGGTCGTCCATATACATGATAGATCTGATATGTGTCCACGTCAATTGTCTACGCAGTGCGTAGACAATCTCTGTATCTGAGAAAACTGTAGCAAAACGAAGACAATGCAGCAACTGCTTTCTGCCCCAACCCTTGCCGTATTCTTCTGTCAAACGTTCTGAAAGCTCGGTAAGAATTTGTTTACCATACTCTGCTCTTTCATTGTTCAGGACTTCCTCATTGATGCGCCTGCCAACCTCCCAATAAAGCATGGTAAGCCCAGCATTGACGGCCACGGCCACCGACCTGCGCGTTTCCTCTATCAGTTGCCTGATGTCTGAAAAGACCTGTAAATTATTTTGTTGGGAGAGGTTACTCATTTTAGCGAAAGAACATGGATTTAATTGATTTTCAATGATTTATAATTGTATACGCGGTGTGTATAGAATTCAGAATTGAATTGTCTCCACACTGCGGAGACAATTGGCGCATCAGCGATACGACAATCTCTTTCTGCAGAAAAACTTTATCCAACAGGCTGTTGTATTTTTTTCACTTCCAGAAATGCGAAAGTGTAATCGTTGAGTTTATTTAGGTCTTCTTGTTTGAACATTGGTTTCACTTTCAATTCCTATGGTTCTACAAATTTGATTTCCTGCTTCAGGATAATCATACATCGGTTTATCATATCTAAGTGTTGTCGCAACCTACTTTCGCGCTTAGAATTTGCATGAAAATCGAGTGATAGTTTTGCCTTGGCGCGAATTTTATCTATCGACACAAGCGGTTCGGAAAACAACATTATATCAAGGTTCCTTAAATATGAATGGGTTATATCTTGAAGGTTTTTCATGTGATATTCCTTGCGTTCAGCTAGCAAGTCGAAACCAGAAACTCCTTCACCATTTACATTCATAATTTTTCTTCCATGCAAGCGTCCCATAACCTCACATCTGCTTAATTGATCAACAACTTCTTCATGAAAGTTCGAAGCATCCTCGGCATCGGAAAGACCAAACGGTTTGATGTGGGAAAGGCCCGCTTTTAATACAGGCTCTTCATAACACAGCAACAAGACATTTATTTCAAAAGAAACAGGGCCCTTCAACTCATCTATCACTTCTTCTTTCTCCAATATCTCATTCATCACCTTTTCATGTATCGAACTCATGAATTTGATAAAATCAAACTTGCTGATACTGTATAAACCAAGTTTATTTAAGAGTAGTCTAAATAAGTACATCATGTAAAGCGGTTTTGGTAGTACATTCTTGTTTGAAAATCATTTCTTTAAAGCATCCGTGTCAATTTCCTTAGATGGGATAAGCATCAGTGATAATTCCTCATTCGTGAATTCCTCCAACAACCGTTTGAATAATCTCTTCGATAAATTCTGAACTCGCTCATCAACTAAGCAGATTAAGTAATCAAACAACTCAACATACTTCTTAGGATTCTCCCCATTAAAATGTTCCCGTTTTCCTCTTTTAGCGCCAGCGCGAAAGTTCATTGGATTTTTCTTTTCAAACGTTAGGTAGACAACGGCATCATCCTGACTGGTCACACCTCGATGAGCTATGAAATTATGACGTGTGTCCATCAATTCAAGATGAATTTCCAGCAAGTCCTTCCGCTTAGCAACATCCTTCTTTTCCAAATTTGGGTGGCTTGCACTTGCGGCATTCGTGAAACACTTGCCATACAGTATCACAATCATATAGTAATAAACTGGACGGTTAATGTTTAAGTCAGGATTGCAGTAATCAAGAAAAGTGGTCCTAATCAAATTCAAATCTGACTTAATCCCAAAATATCCGCGAAGTTTATTCGCCATAAAGCCAGGTAGCTGTATACGACAAAATTCATCTTGGTCATCATCGACCATCTGTTCAATCAACCCTTTGAATATTTCGAAATCTCTTCCCATCAGAACCAATATCTCATTCTATTTCCTTCATTTTTAAAAGCAATTTACCCGCTTCCAAGTCTTCCTCGGCATTCACGTAAATCTCTTCCACGGTTCCGTCTTCATCGGCACAAATGGTATTTTCCATTTTCATGGAAAGGAGTACCAAAAGTCCGTCCCCACTTTTCACTTCTTGTCCAGGTTCAACCAACAGTTTTATAACCTTGCCAGGCATCGGGCTGATGTAACCGCCTTTCACTTTCTCAGCTTCTTTAACTGGGAAACGTTCTTTTCTCGTCAGGTTAACCGTTCCATTCTGCGCATGCTGAATGAAGTAGTCGTTTCCACTTCTCACAACCGTAAAACGTTCTTGAATTCCATTCAGTTCTAATAGGATTTCATCTCCAGAAATCTCCTGAACGTGAATTTGGTAGTCTTCTGAAGGAGATTGCTTCGCTTCACTTGCAATGACGGTGGAGTAGTTGGTATTGTTGTACTTCACTAAAACTTCATCCTCGCCATTCAAGAACGTTTCTTGATGTGGCTGATAGAAGTTGTTTCGCCATCCGCTTGGCATGTTTTTGAGAAGCGTTCGTTTGCTTTCTCGCTCTGCTTTATCAAACGCAGAAGCCGCAATGGCCGCTACTTCAACCGCCTGTTGCGATTGCTCGTTTGCATAGCTGAATTGATTCAGCAAGAAGTGCGTATCGTACTTCCCTGCTTGGAAATCGGTATTGGCCAAAATAGCTTTCAGAAAATTCTGATTGGTGGTGAGGCCAAGGCAATTGAGATTGCTGAGTGCCGCGCTCATTTTGCGTTGCGCTTCTGCTCTGTCCTTTCCGTGCGTGATTAGCTTGGCAATCATCGGGTCGTAATGCGTAGAAATAACCGAACCGCTTTCAACGCCCGTTTCAATCCGAAGACCGTCAATATCGGGCGTTGACCATTTTAAAATTTTACCTGTTGCAGGCATAAAATCGTTGGCGGCATCCTCAGCGTACAATCGACATTCGATAGCGTAGCCGTTTCCTTTAATATCTTCTTGCGTAACCGAAAGCGGACGACCTTCCGCCACTTCAATCTGCATTTGCACGAGGTCAAGACCAGTAACTTCTTCCGTTACAGGATGCTCCACTTGCAAGCGCGTATTCACTTCCAAGAAGAAGAATTCGTTCTTATCTGAAAGGATAAACTCAACCGTTCCAGCGTTGTCATAATTCAACGACTTGGCCGCTTTAACAGCCGCTTCGCCCATTTCACTTCGCAACGCTTCCGTCAGCGCAGGCGATGGACTTTCCTCAATAATCTTTTGATAACGCCTTTGGATGGAACACTCTCGCTCTAACAAATGAATAGCGTTTCCATGCTGATCTCCAAAAATCTGAAACTCAATATGTCGTGAGCTTGGGAAATACTTCTCAATAATGAGTTCATCATCCCCAAAACTGGATTGACCTTCTCGTTTAGCACCTTCAATAGAAGCTTTCAATTCCTTTTCGACATTTACAATGCGCATACCTTTTCCACCACCGCCAGCGGCCGCTTTCAGCAATACGGGAAAACCGATTTTCAACGCTTCGGCAGAAAGTCGCTCTACCGATTGATCTTCTCCCTGATACCCAGGAATAACAGGCACTTCGTGCTTCCGCATGATGTCCTTTGCCTTGGATTTAGAGCCCATTGCTTCAATAGCTTCTGGCCGTGGACCGATAAAAATCAATCCAGCGTCCTGCACCTTTTGGGCAAAACCAGCATTCTCAGACAAAAACCCAAAACCGGGATGAATGGCATCTGCTCCAACTTTCTGTGCAGTTGCAATAATCTTGTCTTGATCTAAGTACGAAGTGGCAAGATCATTTCCACCAATATGCACGGCCTGATCGGCCTCTCTGGTGTATGGCGTTCCACGGTCGGCATCAGAATAAATGGCCACACTTCGGATGCCCATTTTCTTGCATGTGCGAATGATGCGTGAGGCAATTTCGCCTCGGTTCGCGATGAGGATTGAGTTTATAGCTTTCATTGAAGAATTAGCGAATTGGCAAATGAGAGAAATGTGCGAATGGACATGGTAAGCTTATTCATTTGAATCATCTAAAAGATTTTGGGCGCTCTTGGCTGTGACAATTGGTTTACCTGTTTGCTTTTCAATTTCAAGTCGAGCCTTCTTGGCTGCATTTCCACCTTTACGGGCAATATCCTTGTTCTCTTCGAGCCCTTGCGGTTTCTTCTCTTTTGATATTTCGGTGGTGGATGCTTCTGCCAACATATTGAGAACCAATTCTAGATTACTCATGTTATCGCGCAGGTTCTCTTTTTTCAACCCTTTGAATTTCTTGTAATCTTTCACGCTTTTTCCAGCCCACGCCTCAGTCAGTTCATTGGTGAGAATGGCATATTCCAAGCCCTGTTTCATTCCGCGCTGCTGCCATTCGTCTGTAAGTTCCTTTCTAACTTCAATACTTTTTAGCCGCTGATTGATCCACTCTTTGGAATATCCCTTAGCAAGATAGGTCTGCATGGCGCGGTCGAAAGCCAATTCGGGATCATCGATCTCATTTATTCGTTCTGCCCCAACCTTAGCCAACCATTGTTTAAAAGGTTCTGCCTTTGGCGATGGGATGGACTGAATGGGACGGAGAAGTTGCTCGGTATCAGCTACATCAGTCATTCTCATCTTGCCATCTTGAGCCACCATTTTCAACTGGTGACAATTTGTCACCGTTTCATTTCCCTCTTTTCCAAGTCGTTCCTTGAGCTTATTCCAATATTTCCGTGCTGTCTGGTGATTGCCTTGGTCTGTTAAAACGGCCACCACATCAACAATGGAGAAATACCACTTTTCCTGTTCTTCATCCCAGTGGGTGCGGATGTTCTTTTCTTGAAATAGTTGAATGCTATTCTCCTTTTTCATGGCTGATGGATTTGTGCGTTCGTAGGAAAATTAACGAATTTGGGTAAAGCGTTAACTCTCAAATGGCTGAGCACGAAACTATTTCGGATTTCGGATTTCATCTTTCATTACATTCTAAAAACCCCATAACTGTCTGTTCCTTTAATCGGAGCATTATTTACAATGGCGAGACACATACCCAAATAGTTGCGCGTTTGTCGTGGGTCGATGACACCATCATCCCAAATCTGACCCGAAGAATACCACGCATCTGACTGCTTCACAGCTTCATTTACCATGTGGTCGCACAGCATTTTTGCTTGGGCTTCGTCATACTCCATTCCTGCTTTTTGGGCTGCTTGCTTTTGGATAATTCCCATCACGCCAGCCAATTGTTCTGGTCCCATAACTGCGATGCGAGCGTTAGGGTAAGAGAACAAGAAACGCGGTTGATATGCGCGACCCATCATAGCGTAGTTTCCTGCTCCATAGCTCGCTCCCATCATTATCGTAATAGCTGGAACTTCGGAGTTGGAAACCGCATTGATGAGCTTGGCTCCATGCTTAATGATGCCGCCTTGCTCGTAATCCTTTCCAACCATAAAACCAGTGATATTCTGGAAGAAAAGCAACGGCACATCGTTCTTATTACATAACTGAATAAAGTGTGTTCCCTTGTTGGCGCTTTCCGAAAAAAGCACTCCATTGTTGGCTATAATTCCAACTGGATAACCGTGAACATTGGCCCAACCGCAAATCAGTGTTTCTCCATATTCAGGTTTGAATTCCGTGAATTTGGAACCATCAACAGTTCGGGCAATTACATCTCTAATGTCGAACGGAATTTTCACATCGGGCG